>URUZ01000291.1 GCA_900551225.1 uncultured Clostridium sp. | reverse complement strand
CTGCGAAGTTAGTCGTAGCGCCCACTACGCCGTCACTTCGCAGACGCACACCTGACGCGGATATCAGGCACTATATATCGACGTATTTACGCCGGGCGGCACTAGGCGCCCCTCTTTTCCCTTTGCCGCCTGTTTATATCTCAAGTACCCCCTTCAAATACGCCGCAATCTCCTCCACCTGGCAGTTCTCGAAGAAAAATTCCTGGAACTTCTCGCCGCTGATGGCTGCCTTTAAAAGGTCCTGGTCAATGGTCCTGAGAATCGTCATGATATCCTTATGGGTAATCTCCTTCACGCTGTCCAGGATCTTCTTATTTCTCTGCTCCGGCACCACCCGTTCCCTGGGATACCCGCCGCCGCTCTCGCAGCCGAACAGCTTCTCGAAGATATACTGCAGTCTCAGCTCCGCGCCCCAGCCGAAGCCCTTGGCGAAGGGAAGGGCAATGGAATTGCCGTCATTGATCTGGGCGAACATGTACGCGTCCTCGGAATCCACGATGTGTCCGCACAGCACGCCCGGAAAGGCGTTGCAGGCCAGGGTTGCGCCTTCGCCGGTGCCGCAGCCGGTCACTACATAGTCGGCCGCCCCGGAGTTCAACAGGATAGCTGACAGCAGGCCGCACATAACATATGTGATCTGCGCCTCATCCTCAGCGGTATACATGCCGTAGTTATAAACGGTATGGCCCATTGGCTCCACGATTTTCTTTAAGTTCTCACAGATCATGTCATTTTTTGCTGCCTGGCTGTTCTCGTTGATTAATGCAATTTTCATAGTTATTTTCTCCTTTATAATTGATTGATTTACCAGTTAGTTACTTTACCAGAAGGTTGGGCAGCCATATCACGATATCCGGGATATAGGTGCACATTAACAGTACAATGATCAATGGCGCCAGGAACGGTATAATGGATTTATACAGCTTGTCCAGCTTGATCTTGGCCACATCGGATATGACGAACAGGCACACGCCGAAGGGCGGGGTCACCTGGCCGATCATCAGGTTCAGCACCATGACAACACCAAAGTGTACCAGATCGATATTCAGATCCTTGACAATGGGCAGAAGCACGGGAAGCATCAGGGTCAGAATCGCCCCTGGCTCCATGAACATGCCCAGAATCAGAAGCACCACATTGATAATCAGCAGGATCACCGCAGGGTTGCTGCTGATGCCCAGGATAAAGTCCGCGATGGCCTTGGAAGCGCCCTCCTTCACCAGCACATAGGTGAACAATGTGGATGTACCGATGATAAACAGGGTGTTGGCGGAGGTGATGGCTGATTCCAGCAGGCAGTTTTTAAAGGATTTCCAGTCCATGGTGCGGTATACCACCACTGCGATTACCAGGGAGTAGGCCACAGCGATGCTGGAAGCTTCCGTGGGGGTGAACCAGCCGGTGGTGAAGCCGGCCAGGATGATCAGCGGAGTAATCAGGGACAGGATGGAGCCGAAAAACTGCCTGATCAGCGCAACAATGTGGAATGGATGGCGCTCAAACTTGTACTTCACTGCAAAGATAAATACCAGCACCATCAGGGCAACGCCCATGAGCAGGCCGGGCAGTACACCGCCCATGAACAGCTTGGCCACGCTGACACTGGCAGTGGCGCCGTAGATAATCAGCGGAATACTGGGCGGGAAGATAGGCCCGATCACTGAGGAGGCGGCTGTCACTGCGCCGGAGAAATCATCGTCGTAACCGTTCTTGGTCATGGCCTCCATCTCAATGGTGCCCAGGCCGCCGGCATCCGCGGCCGCGCTTCCCGACATGCCTGCGAAAATGATGCTGGCCACAATATTGGCGTGTCCCAGGCCCCCTGGAATCCAGCCCACCAGCTCCTTGGCAAAGCTGAAGATCTTGTCCGTGATCTTGCCTGCGTTCATCAGGTTCCCGGCCAGGATGAACAGGGGGATGGCGATCAGGAGATAGGAGTCAACGCCCGTCACCATTTTCTGGCCAATGACCATCATGGGATAGTCCAGTACCATGCAGCCCAGTACCGCGCTGGCGCCGATGGAGATGCTGATGGGCACTCCGATCAGCAGTAATATTACGAAAGTGATGAAAAATATTGCCATTCTGCTGTTCCCCCTTTACTGTTGTGCACTGCCGTTTTTAACCATGATCCGCTCCAGAAGCTGATAGACGGTTTTAACGGCAATGAATCCACCTGCCATGGCCATGGGAAGGAAATGCCAGGCCTTGGACAGGAACTGCATGGTTGAAAAATGGCTGGTGCTGTTGATCTTGTACATGCCTGCATAGGCCACAATCATGACGATACCCAGGCCCAGGCTGAAGATCTTGTTGATAAACCAGAATATGTTCTGCACATTCCGGGGCGCCCTCACATAGAGCATGTCCAGAGTAATCAGGCGGTCCTTGTCATAGAGCACGATAATGCCCAGAAAAGCCATCCACATAAACAGGAAGCCGCACAATTCGGTGGAAGCGCGGAAGGACTTGTTTAAGAAGTTGCGCAGGCACAGCTCGTAGAGCATGATTCCCACGATACCCGCCACCAGAAGCATCAGGGCAGCGGAAACGATTTTTACGAAAATGTCCGTGATTTTCTTATAAATATTCACTGTATCACTCCCTTGAAGTTAACAGGGGCCGCATCCCGGCCGGGAGTGCAGCCCCTGTTTGATCAGTCAGTCACATTATTTAGCTAAGATTGCGTCCAGGATCTCCTGGTTGAACCAGGATTCGCCGGCGTAGCGTGCATAGTATTCCTCACCGCCCAGCTTGTCCTTGAAGCTCTGGATGTCCGGGTTCTCGTCGAACTCAACGCCCGCATCCTTTAAGGTCTGGGTTGCAGTTTCGTTGTCGGCGGCAATGGTGTCAAAGGAGTATTTGGCGGCAGCCTTGGCCTGCTCTTTTAAGATCTCCTGATACTCTGCCGGAAGCTTGTCCCAGGAGTCGGAGTTGGCAGCCATGGTGCAGCCCATCCACATGTAGTTGATGAAGCTGAAGTGTTTGATGTCATCGTAGGTGGCATTGGCTACCAGATGGTAGGTGGCATTGTCCTGGCCTTCGGCTGTGCCGTTGGACAGTGCGATTGCCAGCTCATTTAACGCCAGGGCCACGGGGTTGGCGCCCAGGGTCTCCCAGCAGTCCAGATACATCTGGCTGGTGGGAACACGCAGCTTCAGGCCTTCCACATCAGCGGCGGTATGTACGGGGCGGTTGGTGGTGGACACCTGACGCATTCCGTTGTCACCCTCAGACAGATAGATCAGGCCGGTGGAAGGAAGGTCTGCGAAGATCTGCTCACCGATCTCGCCGTTTACAACCTCGTAAGCCTGCTCCGCGCTGTCAAAGATAAAGGGCAGATCCAGGATCTTAGCCTTGTCATAGAACTCCGTAAAGCCGGAAGTTCCTGCGAAAATAATATCGATGGTGCCCATGCGCGCAGACTGAAGGGCCTCGGCGTCATTGCCCAGCTCGCCGGAGTGGTGCACATCCAGGGTAATCTTCCCGCCGGATGCCTCCTCGACCAGCTTCTTGTACTCAATAATGGTCTTGGTGGGAACGGAATTCTCGTTGCCGGGGGAGTATAAGGTCAGTGTAACAGGCTCTAATGCATCCAGGCCGGCTGCAGCTTCGCCGGAGCCATCGGCAGGCTTGCCGGATTCTGCAGCAGCAGTGGTGGGGTCAGCGGAGGCCGGAGCAGCAGTGGTTGAGTCAGCAGAGGCCGGCGCAGCGGCAGTCTCGGTTTTGCCTGATCCGCCGCAGCCAGCTAAGGACAGCACCATGGCGGCAGAAAGAGCGATAGATAACATTTTTTTCATTTTAAACCCTCCTGTAAATAGACATTTGTATGATTGTATGATGTCTTATTGAATAACAATATTATAACATGATAACGTTAGTTGTCCATGCACGAAAGATATAAAAAATGCGTTAACATTTTGTGCAATATTTATAATATCTTAACATTGGCGGGAAATGTACAGAAAAATCCCGGTGATACTGGCCTTTCCGCCATATCACCGGGATTCATTATCTGATTGTGGATTTTTCTAAATCAGTTGCAACCAGGCTCAAATGCTCCTGCATATTCCGTTCGCCTGCCGCCGCGTCCCTGGCCTTAAAGGCATCCAGAATCCTCTGGTGGGGAGTGATGGCATTTTCCGCGTTCTGAGGAATGTAGAAGGTCCTGCTTCGGAAGTTCTTCACATTCCGTTCCACCTGCTTGCTGATGCTGATCAGCAGCTGGTTGCGGCTGTACTCCACGATGTCGGCGTGGAACTTCTCATCGTAGATCACAATGCTGGGAACGTCCTTGTTGTTCACCGCATTGATGAACTTCTGGTGGAGACGTTCCAGATGGGCCACATCCTCGTCAGAGCAGCGTTCAATGGCCAGGCGCACGGACAGCGGCTCTATGGCCATGCGGACTTCCAGGAAATCCTTGGTCTCCACCTCGTGCTCTGTGAACCACTGCATAATGTCGCCCAGCTCCACCTCAGAAGTCCTGGCGGCAAATGCACCCCTGCCCGGCCTTAATTCCACGTACCCTGTGGCTTCCAGCATCCGGAAGGCTTCTCTCACAGTGCCGCGGCCCACTTCCAGCTGTTCACACAATTCTTTTTCAACAGGCAGTTTGTCCCCCACGGATACTTCACCGGAGAACAAATACTCTTTTATTTTTTCAACTACCTGCTGGACAACGGGAACCCGTTTTACTGATTCCATGAGAAACCCCCTTATGTTATAGTTTGCTTTGATTGTCTCGGAGTAATACATCATACAATTTAATGTCTTTATATCCTAATACCAAAGCAGGGTTTTGTCAATATGCGTTCATGTTAATATTTGTACAGCACGTAGCGCAGCCTATTTACCGTATTCATTGATATAATCCATGTTCAATTCCATGCCTAAACCGGGAAGCGTAATTAATGTTATTTTTTGTTAACCCCTATTGACATATACCCCGCCATCTGCTATTCTGTGGTCATATTGTATGATTGTATGATGACAAGGGGATTCAAACTAAAAACCATTCACTGATTGCATGGAGGAAAAACAAATGGATATTGCAGGTCTGGAAAAAACTTGCCGGGCGGTGCGCCGCCATATTATCAACATGACAGCCGATGCGGCCTCAGGCCATCCGGGCGGCTCTTTATCTGCCGTGGAGATCATCACCACCCTGTTTTTTGACAAAATGAACATTGACCCAGCGGACCCCAAGAAGGCGGACAGAGACCGTTTCGTGCTGTCCAAGGGCCACGCGGCGCCCTGTTACTATGCGGTGCTGGGGGAGAAGGGCTACTTCGACAAGGCTGAGTTTAAGAACTTCAGACAGCTTCACAGCTTCCTCCAGGGCCACCCGGACGCCAGGAAATGCCCAGGCGTGGACGCCTCCACAGGCTCTCTCGGCCAGGGTATATCCATTGCCGTGGGCATGGCCCTGGGCGCTAAGAAGCTGGATCACAGCGGCGTTAAGGTATATACGCTGCTGGGTGACGGGGAGCTTCAGGAGGGGCAGGTGTGGGAGGCTTCCATGGCCGCCGCACATTACGGCCTGGACAATCTGACGGTCATCGTCGACAATAACGGCCTGCAGATTGATGGCGCCAATGACCAGGTGATGGGTCTGGGAGACCTGAATGCCAAGTTTACATCCTTTGGATTCCAGGTTCTGGAAATTAATGGAAATGACGTGAAGGCAGTGTCCGGGGCACTGGACGCAGACACTGACGGAAGGCCAAAATGCATCATCGCCCACACGGTAAAGGGCAGGGGCGTGTCATTCATGGAGAACCAGGTGGGCTGGCACGGCAAAGCGCCCAGCGAAGCGGAGCGTCAGCAGGCATTAAAGGAATTGGAGGATTAATCATGAGCGAATTAAAAGCAATCCGTGTCGCCTATGGAGAGGCGCTGGCTGAATTAGGAGAGAAGAATAAAAAGGTAGTGGTACTGGATGCAGATCTGGCCCATGCCACCATGACCGCCACATTTGCAGACAAGTTCCCGGAGCGTTTCTTTAATGCAGGTATCGCCGAGGCCAATATGGTGGATATGGCCGCAGGCCTGTCAACCATGGGCTACATACCCTTTGCCAGCACATTTGCAGTGTTTGGCGCTGGACGCGCCTACGATCAGGTGAGAAACGGCTGCGCGTACCCACATTTTAACGTAAAGCTGGGCATGACCCACGCCGGAATCACTCTGGGCGAGGACGGCGGAAGCCATCAGGCGATTGAGGACCTGGCCCTGATGCGGGTGATTCCCGGAATGACGGTGGTTGTGCCCTGCGATGCCAGTGAGACCCACCGCGCAGTCAACGCCCTGGCCGAGATGGAAGGCCCTGCCTATCTGCGCCTGGCGCGCCTCCCATCCCCGGTGTTTGAGGAGGAGATGCCCTTTACCATCGGCAAGGCCAATGTGCTGAGAGAGGGCGGCGATATGGCGGTATTTACCTGCGGAATCATGGTCTCCACTGTGCTGGAATGTGCGAAACAGCTGGAGGCCGAGGGCATTTCCATAACAGTTGTGAACATGCACACCATCAAACCCATTGACCGTGACTGCATCGTAAAATACGCAGGTACATGCAGCAAGGTGGTGACTGTGGAGGAGCACAGTGTGATCGGCGGCCTTGGAGACGCAGTGGGAGAAGTGCTGCTGGCAGAGGGCTGCGGTGTGAAGTTTAGGAAGATCGGTGTAAATGACATCTTTGGCCAGTCCGGCAAACCGGATGAGCTGCTGGAAGAATACGGATTAAGTGAGAACCAGGTTTACCGCCGTCTCAAAGAACTGGCAGGTGAGTGACATGCTGGAACACAGACCCACAGGAATAGCCCATGTGGCCATTCCCACCGATGATCCGGAGACCACGGTGGCATTTTATGAGAATCTGGGCTTTACCCGCCTGGTGGACGGCGGTGTGCGGGGGATGCTGCAGTGCGGCAGCTGTGTCATCGAGTTCTACCCCAGGCGCGGTGAACCAAAGCCCATTGGAAATGTTGACCACATTGCGCTGTGCTGCGAGGCGCTGGATGAGGCCTATGAGGAGATTGTGGCGCAGGGTCATGAAATGATATCCAACGGAATCGAGTCCAATCAGATGTTTGCGCCCAAAACCAACCGGTTTTTTATCTTCAGAGGGCCTAATGGAGAGAAGATTGAGTTCTGCCGGGTGCTCTGACCCCGATAATTCCCCAAAAGAGGACTTGTACCCAGGCGGGCCTTGTCATATAATAGGTAGGAGATCACAAAACCAGGACAAGGGAGAACAGACAATGAAGATAGCAATGGGCAATGACCACTCAGCCATTGAGCTGAAAAATATCATCAAAGAATTTGTAGAGAGCAAAGGCTATGAAGTAATAGACCTGGGCACCAACTCCACTGAGAGCTGCGACTACCCGATGTACGGTGAAAAGGTAGGCCGCGCTGTGGCTTCCGGCGAGGCGGACCTGGGCATCGCCATCTGCGGAACAGGATTAGGCATTTCCCTGGCAGCCAACAAGGTGAAGGGCATCCGCGCCTGCGTGTGCAGCGAACCCTACACAGCCAAGCTTTCCAGAATGCACAACAATGCCAATGTGCTGGCATTCGGCGCCAGAGTGGTGGGCAGCGAGCTGGCCAAGATGATCACCGAGGCATGGCTGGATGCAGAATTCGAGGGCGGACGCCACCAGAGACGTGTGGACATGATGATGGATATTGAGAACCGCTGATTGAGAATAGCGGGAGATATGTGGAGCAGCCGCTCCGCCGGAGATGAGGAATCGACGGCGGGGCGGCTGTTTTTTTGCGGAATAGGCTAAAACGAAAATGTGCTATAGCACATAAGACATAAATATTATTTAAAAGGAGGGGGAGAAAATTTGTGCACAATAGTTAAATAT
>URUZ01000290.1 GCA_900551225.1 uncultured Clostridium sp. | reverse complement strand
GTATCAGCGAGACCTGCTTCAGCCAGTGGTGGACGTGCCGGTTTGTGGTGGAGGGGGTGGCGTACAGCTGCGCGGAACAGTTTATGATGGCGGAAAAGGCCAGGATGTTTAACGACAGCGAGATGCTGGAGAAGATTCTGAGCGCCCGTTCTCCCAAGGAGATGAAGGCCTATGGACGGGCGGTCCGGAATTTCGACCAGGATCAGTGGAAGGCGGCCTGTTATGATATTGTAAAGCGGGGGAATCTGGCCAAGTTTTCCCAGAACCCCCAGCTGTGGGCATTTTTAAAGACCACCAGGAAGCGGATCATTGTGGAGGCCAGCCCCAGAGACAGGATCTGGGGGATCGGCATGGGTAAGAGCAACCCTGACGCGGAGATCCCGGTCAAGTGGAGGGGCACCAATCTGCTGGGATTTGCCCTGACAGAGGTGAGGGATGAGCTGCTGGCAGCGGAGGTGACGGCATGAATATTCCGGGAGCTGAACGCAGAGATAAAGACGGACTGACAGAGGCGCAGTTCCTGGCTCAGTATGATGCCGGGGATTATGTGCGGCCTTCCGTTGCAGCGGATATGGTGATCTTCACTGTGGCGGAGGATGAGAAGGAGAATTACAGGAGGCTGCCAAACAAGGAGCTGCGTCTCCTGCTAATCCAGCGCGGCGGTCATCCCTACCTGGGAGACTGGGCCCTGCCGGGGGGATTCGTGCGGCCCGGGGAGACTGCTATGGCGGCGGCCAGGAGGGAGCTGCGGGAGGAGGCGGGGCTGGATCATGTGTATCTGGAACAGCTCTACACCTTCAGCGACCCAAAGCGGGACCCCAGAACCTGGGTCATGAGCTGCGCCCACATGGCTCTGGCAGACAGCAGCAAGGTACAGCTGAAAGCGGGGGATGACGCGGACAATGCGCTGTGGTTTACCCTCACCTGCCGCCTGATGGATGAACATACCCTGTATCTGAGTCAGATTGAGATGATGCAGGAGGGGCAGGAGGTATCGGTTCCGGGGAATGTGCAGACCCGCCGTTACCGGCTGGAGCTGGCAAATGGGGAGATCCGGCTGGCCTGTACCATAGAGGAGAAGATAATTATAACTACCATGGATTCAGACACCAGGTATACGGTTCTGGAAAATGACGGCCTGGCTTTTGACCATGGGAAAATCATATATTATGCCTTGAAACGGCTGCGTGGCAAGCTGGAGTACACGGATCTGGCTCTGCATCTTATGCCGGCTGAATTTACCCTGACCCAGCTTCAGCAGGTGTACGAGGTGATCTGGGGAAAGACCCTGTTAAAGGCGGCCTTCCGCAGAAAGGTGGCTGCTCTGGTGGAGGAAACGGATTCCTATACCAGCAATGAAGGGCACCGGCCTTCAAGGCTTTACCGGAGACGGATGGAGGAAATGAATGATGGATAGAAAAGCAACAGCAAGAGAAACACTGGAGATATTAAAAGAGGGCGCTTACCAGTATCATGGCGTCCGCATCGACATACAGGAGCTTCAGCAGCATTCGGTGAAGGGCAGCCGCCTTTACACCCCGGAGCAGGGGGAGGCGCTGCTGGAGAAATACAGGGCGGGGAAATGCGGCGGCGCGTGTCCCTGTACGGTGGAGAACATATCCACAGTGGATGCCATACTGGCAATGGCAGCTGAGGGAGCGGACCGCCGCGGCGTCCTGAATTTCGCCAGCTCTAAGAATCCCGGGGGCGGCTTCATCAACGGGGCCATGGCCCAGGAGGAGAGCCTGGCGGCTTCAGGCGGCCTCTATAAGACCCTGACTGTCAATGAGGGCTACTACCGGGCCAACAGGGCCTGCGGCACCATGATCTATACGGACCATGCAATCTACTCCCCGGACGTGGTATTTTTCCGGGACGGCGGTTTCCGGCTTCTGGAGACGCCGGTGACAGCTTCCGTCCTAACCCTGCCCGCCGTCAACATGGGCCAGGTAATCCTAAAAGGGGAGGACCAGACGCTGGCGGAGCAGGCCATGAAACGGCGGATGGAGCTGGCCCTGGCCCTGTTTGCGGAGAATGGGGACAGAAATCTGGTGCTGGGGGCTTACGGCTGCGGCGTGTTCCGCAATGATCCGGTCAAAATCGCCGCATGGTGGCGGGAACTGCTGGAGAGCGGTTATGGCCGGTACTTTGACCGGATTGTGTTCGCTGTGCTGGACCGAACTGGGAAGCAGCAGTGCATCCGGGCCTTTGAAACGGAATTCGCTGGAACTTACCAGACAAGTATGAGCACAAAATGACAGGACGCGGTGTCCACGCTGCGATAAAATCAATACAGGAGGCAGGAACATGGAATGGACGGAAAGTCTGAGGCGGTCAATACAGTTTATAGAAGACAATCTGCTGGAACAGATTGGCCCAAGCCAGGTGGGAGAGCATGTGCATATCTCTCCCTTTTATCTGCAAAAGGGATTCAAGATCCTGACGGGATATTCCATCGGCGAATATATCCGCTGCCGCAGGCTGTACATGGCGGCCCTGGATCTGATCTCAGACAGGGAGAAGGTCATAGACCTGGCATATAAATACGGGTATGACACGCCGGAGAGCTTCACCAAGGCATTCAGCAGGTTCCACGGCGTAACCCCTGCCCAGATGAAGGGCAGCGCCAGGAAGATCAGGACATTTCTGCCTCTGAAAATAACGGTTTCCATACAAGGAGGAAATGATATGGACTACACAGTGGAAAAGATGGGCCCAATGCATATGATCGGCTACGAGACGGAGGTCTGCTATGAGAATTCCTATGAGACGATCCCGGAGAGCTGGGACGCCTTCTGCGCCGCCTGCCGCGGAGGAAGCAACCCGGCAGAGACACAAAAGGTCATAGAGGACTGCATGATCGGTGAATATGGAATCTGCCTGGAAGACATGCCGGGGGAGAACAGGTTTCATTACCTGATTGCCGGGAACTATCATGGGGGAACTGTACCGGAGGGGATGAAGGTGGTGGACATACCCGCGCTGGAGTGGGTGAAATTCCACTGCACCGGCCCTTTACCAGGGGCGCTTCAGTCGGTCAACACCCAGATATTCAAAGAGTGGCTTCCCGGCAATCCAGACTATGAGATCGCCATGGGGCTTGTGATCGAATGGTACGCCTGCGGCGACACCAGATCCCCGGAGTACGAAAGCGGAATCTGGATTCCTGTGAGACATAAGTAATTAATAATTCTGAAACAATTCTCAAACACAGAATAAACGAATCCCTGCTATGCTGGCTTCATAATAAGCGGAAAGGGAGGGGACTGTGATGCAGATAACGGGCGCAGCCTGTCTGGGGAATCTTCTGGTGGGAATTGGAAAACTGATGATGGGGATTATATCCCTGTCATTTTTTACTTGTGTCAGCGCGTTCTATACCTTTGGAATGGTGCTTGCCAAGGCCTGCGTGCTCAGGGGGATGGCAGAAAAAAATATTGCCGAAAGACAGTACCGGTATTACAGATTGTCTGGTATCATATTAATCATAGCGAGTGTGCTGTATGTAGTGTACTCAACCCGCCTCTTATGGCACCCTATGGCCGGCCGTTACAGCAAATACACCGGCATAGGGATTGCGGCTTTTGCATTTACAGAGCTGGGCCTTAACATCCGGGGGGTGATTGTGGAGCGGAACAATCACAACCAGCTGTTCCATGCCGTTAAGATGATCAATCTGGCTTCATCCCTGATCTGTCTGGTGCTGACACAGACGGCGATCCTGTCATTTACCCACGAACATGTGCCGGATTATGATCCGTCCATGTCCAATGGGCTTATGGGTATTCTGATGGGGACAGCGGCGGCCCTGATTGGCTGTATCATGCTGCGGCGCGTACGCAAAATAAGGGAGGCACTGGAAATGGAGGAACGAAAATGATACATATTCTGGTAGTGGATGATGACAGCAAGTTAAACCAGACGGTCTGCACTTATTTGAACGACTGCGGTTTTGAAGCAAAGGGCGTGCTGAGCGCCAAGGCAGGATACGAAGAAATGTACAATAATCTGTATGACATGATTGTATCTGATATTATGATGCCGGATGTGGACGGGTTTGAATTTGCCCAGACTGTCAGGCAGCTCAATCAGCATATACCCATTCTGTTTATGTCGGCAAGGGACGATCTGCCCTCCAAGCAGAAGGGATTCTGTCTGGGGATTGACGACTATATGGTGAAGCCCATTGAACTGGCAGAGCTGGAGATGCGTGTCCGCGCACTGCTGCGCCGGTCCCATATTGAGATGGAACGAAGGCTGGCGGTGGGGAACCTGGAGCTGGATGCGGACGGCATGACAGCCCATGTGGGCGGTGAAGAAATTATGGTTACAACCCGGGAGTTTAATATCCTTTATAAGCTTCTGTCCTACCCGAAAAAGACATTTTCCAGAGCCCAGCTTATGGATGAATTCTGGGGAGTGGAAAGCGATACCAGCCTGAGAGCGGTGGATGTGTATATCACGAAGCTGAGGGACAAGTTCTCAGCCTGCGACGGTTTTGAGATCAAAACAGTGCGCGGGCTTGGATACAAGGCGGTGCTGCTATGAGCAAGAGACAGTTTGCAGATCAGAGGGTTAAAAAAAGCCTGTTTCCCATCTCGGTGTTTGTCTCGGTATTTGTATTTTTTGCATTTTTTACAACGCTGCAGATGAAAATTATTGGCCGTTTTATAGACTCTGTAAATGTGCCGGTTGAAAACCAGATTTCCATTATTGTTATCTGGATCATGGCTGCGGCAGCTTTTACGCTGTGGACTAATTATCAGGTTACCCGCCATTACCAGAAGCCAATCGAGGAGTTTTCGGAGGCTGCCCGTAAAGTGGCGTCCGGAGACTTTTCTGTGTACCTTGCACCTCATCATACGGCGGACAAGTCCACCCATCTGGACGTGTTATTTACGGATTTTAATAAAATGGTGGAGGAGCTGGGAAGCATTGAAACGCTGAAAACAGATTTTTTCTCCAACGTATCCCATGAAATCAAGACACCGCTTTCGGTGATCCAGAATAATGCAGAGCTTTTGCAGATGGAGAGGCTCACGGATTCCCAGCGCAAAGAGTATGCGGAAAACATTCACCATGCCACCAGGCGGCTGTCCAGCCTGATTACCAATATGCTGAAGCTGAATAAGCTGGAAAAGCAGGCCATCAAACCACAGCCCCAGCTCTATGATGTCTGTGCCCAGCTCTGTTCCTGTGCGCTCCAATTTGAGGACATGTGGGAAAAGAAGGGCATCGAATTCGCCGCCGACCTGGAAGACAGGGCGATGATCGAAGCGGATGAAGGGCTGATGGAGCTGGTCTGGACGAATCTGCTGTCCAATGCCATTAAGTTCACGCCCGAGGGCGGCGCTGTTACGATCACCCAGACATCGGATAAGGATGAAATCACGGTGGCCGTCTCCGATACAGGCTGCGGCATGACCGAGGAGACAATGAAGCACATCTATGATAAATTCTATCAGGGTGATACGTCCCATTCGATGGAGGGCAATGGCCTGGGGCTTGCGCTGGTCCAGCGCATCTGCCAACTGTCCGAAGGCACCATTGCGGTATCAAGCGCGGCCGGAAAGGGTACCACCTTTACTGTACGGCTGCCGGCAGCTTTATCCGGGGAGGCAGGGTAAATTATGGAGCAGGACAAGACGGAGCGGACCCCTTTTATAGGGTATGAGTATAAGGAAATCACAGTGAATCAGGGGCAGGTATCCATGTACATAGACTGCTATGAAAATTTTGGCTGGACAGTGGATGAGAAGGCATCCGGCGCACATTCCGGTATGATACTCCGGATGAAACGGGACCGGAAGATTATCAACCGGATGGAGCTGACCCGTTTACAACAGAATTTTGAGGCCTGTGCAAATGAAATATCTATTCTGGAGCAATCCAGGACCAGGGTTGCTGCAGCGTGGGCGCTGACTGTTGGGGGCATTGGCACCGCGTTCATAGCTGGTTCCACATTTGCCGTCACCCATGAACCGCCTATTATCTGGCTGTGTATTGCGCTGGCTGTTCCGGGACTTGCGGGATGGGTGCTTCCTTATTTCATTTATCATTATATGGTGGGGAGACAGGCGAAAAAAGTGCAGCCCCTCATTGAGGCAAAACAGAATGAAATATATGAAGTATGCGAAAAGGGACATTCCCTCTTATAATATTGCCTGGCAGCATATGGTATGCTGCGCCACGCAGCGGATATTTTGGTGAATGGGTTAAAACATGGACATACTTCTATCAATATGGTAAAATGATTTTTAACGAATTACCAAAATTATGCATCTGTATTAACATAAATATTTTATGTCAACAAATGCGCTGAAATAGGAGGAACATATAATGTCAAAGGTAGTTGATCGCTTTTTAAGCTACGTTTCGGTAGAGTCCCAATCCGTGGAGGATGCAGGACAGATTCCCAGCAGCAGCGGACAGACTGTTCTGGCCCGGCAGCTGGCAAGGGAGCTGGAGGAGATGGGGGCGGAGGAGGTCTCCGTATCGGAGCATTCCTACGTCTATGCCACAATTCCCGCCTCTGAGGGCGTGACAGCGGCCCCGGTTCTGGCCTTCATTGCCCATATGGATACAGCGCCGGCCCTGTCTGGAGCGGATATTAAGCCTCAGATTGTCACAGGGTATGACGGAGGGGATATCTGTCTGAACAGGGAACTGGATATCTGGCTGAGAACCGTGGATTTCCCGGATCTGGCCCGCTATACAGGCCAGGATCTGATTACCACAGACGGCACAACCCTTTTGGGGGCCGATGATAAGGCCGGAGTGGCGGAGATCATGACCATGGCCGCCCATCTCATCGCTAATCCACAGATCCGGCACGGCAAGATCCGCATCGCCTTCACGCCGGATGAGGAGATCGGCTGCGGTACCGACTGTTTTGATGTGGAAGGGTTTGGCGCAGATGTGGCTTACACGGTGGACGGGGGCAGCCTGGGCGAGCTGGAATATGAGAACTTTAACGCTGCCTCCGGCAAGGTGCGCATCCACGGCGCAAGCATTCATCCCGGCACTGCAAAGGGGAAAATGAGGAATGCGCTGCTGATGGGCATGGAGTTCCAGTCCCTGCTGCCTGTATTTGACAATCCCATGTATACGGATGGATATGAAGGTTTTTACCATCTGGATCAGATGAGCGGTACTGTTGAGGAAGCGTCTATGGATTATATTATCCGTGACCATGACCGTGTAAAGTTTGAGGACAAGAAACAGATGTTTGCCGCTGCGGCTGAGTTTATGAACAGGAAGTACGGGGATGGAACTGTTGAAGCGGCGGTGAAGGATTCCTACTACAACATGAGTGAAATCATTGAAAAACACATGGATCTCATTGATATAGCCAGGGAGGCCATGGAGGAAATGGGGATTGAGCCTCTTATTACCCCGATACGCGGCGGTACTGACGGGGCCAGACTCTCCTTTATGGGCCTTCCCTGTCCCAATCTCTGCACCGGCGGCCACAATTTTCATGGCAAATATGAATTTGTGTGTATCCAGTCCATGGAGAAGATCACAGAGCTGCTGGCAAACATTGCCGGGAAATTCGCTGATGTGGTAAAATAGATTTGAAAGATACAGCAGGTATTGTTGAAGTTACCGAGGTATGGGGGACTTTTACGATACCTGTTTTTTTGTGTTGGCCAGGCGGCCTTTGACTTTTATGCTAATAGAAGTGACTTTTTTCACATAACCCGCATTTGCGGCCTTTTTTTGCTATATTGGTCTCATACAATTGGAAAATAAAAGGAGGAAATAGTACATGCGGAAGTCATACAAGAAACTGAAGAATATTAAGAGGCTGGGGCCGAAAGCGGCGGCATATGCAGTAGCCATCTGCCTGGCGGCCAGCGGTGCTCCGCTGACAGCGCTGGGCGGGGAGAGCAAGAGCC
>URUZ01000289.1 GCA_900551225.1 uncultured Clostridium sp. | reverse complement strand
CATGATGTCATTCTCGTTTGCGCCGTCGAAGATAGGGGTGGAGACGTTGAAGCCCAGAGCCTTGGCTGCAAGGCTTAAATGGATCTCCAGTACCTGTCCGATATTCATACGGGAAGGCACGCCCAGGGGGTTCAGCACAATGTCAAGGGGACGTCCGTTGGGCAGGAAGGGCATATCCTCCACAGGAAGCACGCGGGAAACCACACCCTTGTTGCCGTGACGTCCGGCCATCTTATCACCCACAGAAATCTTACGCTTCTGGGCAATGTAAATGCGGACGGTCTGATTCACACCGGGAGCCAGCTCATCGCCGTTCTCTCTTGTAAATACCTTAGCGTCAACAATGATTCCGTATGCGCCGTGGGGCACCTTTAAGGAGGTGTCGCGGACTTCTCTGGCCTTCTCGCCGAAGATGGCGCGCAGCAGGCGCTCCTCTGCGGTCAGCTCTGTCTCACCCTTGGGGGTAACCTTGCCTACCAGGATGTCTCCTGCGCGGACTTCTGCGCCGATGCGGATAATTCCGCGCTCATCCAGGTCTTTTAAGGCGTCCTCACCCACGCCGGGCACGTCGCGTGTAATCTCTTCCGGTCCCAGCTTGGTGTCACGGGCTTCAGCCTCGTACTCCTCAATATGAACAGAAGTGTATACATCCTCCTGAACAAGGCGCTCAGAGAGCAGAACCGCATCCTCGTAGTTGTAGCCTTCCCAAGTCATGAACCCGATTAAGGGGTTCTTGCCGAGAGCGATCTCGCCCTGGGAGGTGGAAGGTCCGTCGGCGATCACCTCGCCGGCCTCCACGTGGTCGTTCTTATATACAATTGGCTTCTGGTTATAGCAGTTGCTCTGGTTGCTTCTCTTGAATTTGGTCAGATGATAAACATCCTTGTTGCCGTCGCTGTCCCGCTTGATGATGATCTCATTGGAAGCGGAGCGGGTAACAACACCTGCGTGTTTGGCCAGCATACATACGCCGGAGTCAACAGCAGCCTTGCCCTCAATACCCGTGCCTACGGCAGGGGACTCGGTGGTCAGAAGAGGCACCGCCTGACGCTGCATGTTGGAGCCCATCAGCGCACGGTTAGCATCATCGTTCTCCAGGAATGGGATCATGGCCGTAGCCACGGAGAATACCATCTTGGGGGATACGTCCATCAGGTCAATGGTCTTTTTCTGGAATTCGGATGTCTCTGTACGGAAACGTCCGGAAACGTTGTTGTGAATGAAATGGCCCTCATCGTCCAGGGCCTCATTGGCCTGGGCTACCACAAAGTTGTCTTCCTCATCAGCTGTCAGATAAACAACCTCATCGGTAACTCTGGGGCGCTCGGGATCAGAAGTCTTATCCACCACACGGTACGGAGCTTCAATAAAGCCGTACTGGTTCACCCTCGCATAAGTTGCCAGGGAGTTGATCAGGCCGATATTGGGACCCTCAGGCGTCTCGATGGGACACATACGGCCATAGTGGGTGTAGTGTACATCTCGAACCTCGAATCCGGCGCGGTCTCTGGACAGACCGCCTGGGCCCAGTGCGGACAGACGGCGCTTATGGGTCAGCTCAGCCAGCGGGTTGTTCTGATCCATGAACTGGGACAGCTGGGAACTTCCGAAGAACTCCTTCACAGCCGCAGTCACAGGCTTGATATTGATCAGGGACTGGGGCGTGATTCCGTCCATATCCTGGGTTGTCATACGCTCTCTTACCACACGCTCCATACGGGACAGGCCGATGCGGTACTGGTTCTGAAGCAGCTCGCCCACGGCGCGGATTCTACGGTTGCCCAGATGGTCGATGTCATCTGCGTTTCCCACTTCCTCTTCCAGGTGCATATTATAGTTAATGGAAGCCATGATATCTTCCTTGGTGATATGCTTCGGAACCAGCTCATGGATGTTCTTGTGAACCGCTTCCTTCAGCGCTTCCACATCGTCCGTGCCAGCTTCTGCCAGGATAGCAGCCAGTGCCGGGTAGTATACTAACTCAGTAACGCCGGCTTCCTTGGGATCGAAGGGAACGTAGGTCCCCAGGTCCACCATCATATTAGAAAGGACTTTAACCTTTCTGGTGGGGCCGTCTACCCATACAAAGGGAACAGCCGCGTTCTGGATCTGAACAGCCAGATCCTTATCCACCTTGGTGCCGGCCTCTGCCAGGATCTCACCGGTGGTAGTGTCAACCACGTCCTCAGCCAGGGTCTGGCCGGTGATGCGGTTCTTAAATGCAAGTTTTTTATTGAATTTATACCGTCCAACCTTAGCTAAATCGTATCTTCTGGGGTCAAAGAACATACTATTTAACAGGCTCTCCGCACTGTCTACGGATAAGGGCTCACCGGGACGGATCTTCTTATATAACTCTAATAAGCCATCCTGGTAATTGTCAGAGGTGTCCTTACCAAAGCTGGCCAATAATTTCGGTTCTTCGCCAAACATGTCAATGATCTCTGCATTGGTTCCAAAGCCCATTGCACGGATCAGTACGGTCACAGGGACCTTACGTGTCCTGTCCACACGCACGTAAAATACGTCGTTGGAATCTGTCTCGTACTCCAGCCAGGCTCCGCGGTTGGGGATCACCGTACAGGTGTATAACTCCTTACCCACTTTATCATGGCCGACGCCGTAGTAGATACCAGGGGAACGTACCAGCTGGCTGACAATAACACGCTCAGCACCGTTGATCACGAAAGATCCGGTATCTGTCATCAGAGGCAGGTCGCCCATGAATATCTCGTGTTCGTTCATTTCATCTTTATCTTTGTTGTACAGTCTTACCTTTACCTTTAGTGGTGCGGCGTAAGTTGCATCCCGTTCTTTACACTCCTCGATGGTGTATTTCACATCATCCTTGCATAGTGTAAAGTCAACGAATTCCAGACTCAGATGTCCTGCAAAGTCTGCAATCGGAGAGATATCATCAAATGCCTCCTTCAGTCCTTCTTTTAAGAACCACTGGTAGGAGTCTTTTTGAATCTCAATCAGGTTCGGCATCTCAAGAACTTCTTTCTGTCTTGAGTAGCTCATTCTTACGCTTTTCCCGGCCGGTACCGGACGTATTCTGCTTTTCTCCATTGACGTTTCACCCCTGTTTTCTTTAATCATTGTAACAGTTTGGCCGGTCCGTTTTCACAAATTCGACCGTCTGGTTACGTTTCGTTCCTAAATCGGGCGAATTTAAGGCGCAAAAAGCCCACCTCGCCACAATAGTGCACACTCCATAATATCATAGCAATGTCAAGGTGTCAAGCATTTTTTACTTGCTTTTTGCTTGCATAAATGATATACTGTTATAGAATGTCTTTTGGGCACGTGAAGAATTTAACCAGGGGACAAGCAGTATTATATTAATGAGGTTGGAGGTATTATCCATGTCCACACTGCAAATTGTATTAAACGTCGTACTTGTCATTCTCGTCATCGCCGTCATTGTTCTGGCGGTTCTCTACTTCATGGGGAACAAACTTCAGAAGCGCCAGGTGGAGCAGCAGGCACTGATCGAAGCGGCGGCTCAGACCGTTTCCCTTCTGGTTTTAGATAAGAAGAAAATGAAAATTACGCAGGCCGGCCTTCCCAAGATGGTGGTTGACCAGACTCCCAAGTACATGCGCTGGGCCAAGGTCCCCATTGTGAAAGCCAAGATCGGTCCCAAGGTAATGACCCTGATGGCAGACGAGCGCGTATTCCAGTCTCTGCCGGTTAAAACCGAGGCAAAGGTGGTAATGAGCGGAATCTACATAACGCAGATCAAGAGCGTGCGTGGCGGAGCCATTCCGGCACCTGCTAAGAAGAAGGGATTCTTCGCGAGATTTAAAAGAAATAAAAAGAAATAAGAGAAACGCTTTCAGGGTAACCTGGAAGCGTTTTTTAATGGGGCGTGTGGTGTACACGCCCCATTCCCTCAGATCAATACTTCTCCAGAATCTCCGGGCGCACATACCTGCGCCCCCCTGTCTCCAGCTCAAATCTGGGGAACAGGTATGGACGTGTCACAAACAGCGGTCCATCTTCCGTGGAGATCACCGTGTCCTCGCTTTTGGTTCCCGTAATGGACGGATTCCAGCAGAATGCCTGGTTTTTGGCAATGATCCCGTGATGGGTGAAATCAATCCGGTAGTCCCTGGGCACATACCCGATGGGGCCGCCTTGATGGTGTTTCTGAAACTCTTCACCATAGCCCAGATCCTCATAGGCCTTCTTGCCGGCCAGGAAAGGCCTCTGGTAGCTGTCTCCCGGAACCGATTCCCCTATCATAGTGCAGTCAATCTTCACATTGTCCCAATACTGTCTGCGCAGCTGGGCGGTGACAGGTACAAAATTCACATACCGGGTCAGGCAGATCACCAGGCCTTTATATCTGAGATTCCCCCCCATCTGGACCCGTTCCCTGATCCGTTTGCCCGTGGCGATGGCGTGGCGGTAACGGCTGATCCGTTCATCAGAGCCGCAGAACAGGGACATGACCTCCAACCCCTCACATCTGGCCCGCTCCGCGACCCTGGCAACAACCGACCACTCGGTATCCCCGGGCCGCACAGAGGCCGCCGTCTCCTCCACCAGCCTGGAGACCATGGTTCCTCCTTCCAGATACCGCTGCACCTCCTGCTCTGTCAGCGAAAAACGCAGCTTCTGAAGCTCCCCCGCCACATAACCGCTGTCCGGTCCAAAATCCCTGCCCATCGGCATGCCTTTGCTAATTGACCGGATCGCAGCGCTCTCAAACTCGGTCTCGTGCCAAAGGCCGGACAGGATCTCAAAGCCCATTTCCGTTAACCGCTCCTCATCTTCCATCCGAGGGGCTTCAATATTGTTGGTCACCGCGTATAGCCTGTCCCTGGTAACCAGAAGCCCGCAGTTCCCCATCTCCCCCACAGCCACATAACCCACGCCGCCGCAGGTCAGCCAGGCAAAATTGTCCTGCCGCTTCATATAGACGCCCCACAGCCCTTCATTTTCCAGAAAATTCCGGAGCCTGTCCAGCTTAATCTTAAATTCACAGTTCTTATCCAAGGCTTTATCTCCTCTTTTCTCTATTCCGCAGCACCTCCGTCATACTCCAGAGCACCGTACATACAGCCACGATCATCAGCACAGCTGAAATAGGTCTGGTAAACAGCACGGTCCAGCTGTCGTAGATCATCAGCGTTCGGTTTAAATTCTGTTCCGCCATGGCGCCAAGGATCAGCCCCAGAATCATTGGCGGAGCTGGGTACTGATATTTCTTCATAAAATATCCAAGTATGCTGAATACCAGCGCAAACAGCGCATCCCTGGTGCTGCCGGCCAGGGAGTAGGCCCCCAGGAAACAGAAGAGCAGCACAGCCGGCATCAGAATAGATCTGGGAATGCTGAGAATCTTAATCCACAGCCTGGTGCCCAGTCCCCCTAAAATCAGGATCACGAACTGCATCAGGATAAAGGCCAGGAAAAATGTCTGCATCTCTGTTCCGAACTCCTGGAACAGCATGGGGCCGGGTTTGATCCCCACCAGCATAAACGCGCCCAGCATCACTGCCGTCACCGCATCGCCCGGAACCCCCAGAGTGATCAGAGGTATCATAGCCCCTCCTGTGGTGGCGTTGTTGGCGCACTCAGCAGCTGCCAGCCCCTCGATAGAACCCTTTCCGTACAGTTCCGGATGCTTGGCCACCTTCTTGGACAGTTCATATCCTAAGAAGCAGGCAATTGCGCCTCCCGCTCCTGGTGCTATGCCGATGACAATACCCACGAGAGCCGCCACTGCCATGGGCAGCAGAATCATTTTCCACTCCGCTCTGCTCAGCATAAAGGAGCCGTATTCCTTCTCCTGTCTGGGCGGCTCGGACCGGTTGGTGACATCACTTAAGACCTGTGCCATGGCAAACAGCCCCACCAGCAGAGGCAGCACCCCCACGCCTCCGGAGAGAAGGGTGGAGCCAAATGTAAAGCGGGATGACCCGGTGATCACATCCACCCCCACACAACCCAGAAGCAGGCCTGCAAAACCAGTGATCAGCCCCTTCAGGAAATTGCTGCTGGAGCTGGCAATCAAAGTAAGGCCGAACAGGGCCAGGGCGAAATACTCGGGCCCCTGGAACTTCAGTGCGAATTTCGCCAGCACCGGTGATATAAACATGAGGCACAGGCCGGAAAAGATACCCCCGATCACAGAAGCCACCAGAGCCACTGTGATGGCCTTCCCGGCCTTGCCGGCCTGGGCCAGGGGATAGCCGTTCAGCGAGGTTGCCGCCGCGGACGGCGTGCCGGGCGCCTGGATCAGAATGGCCGGCAGGGAACCCCCATACATGGTTCCGCAGAACATTCCCGCCATCACCACCAGAGCAGGCAGCATGTCCAGCTTATAGATCAGCGGCAGCAGCAGGATAATACCCGTGGAACCGGAGAGTCCCGGGATCGCACCGATGATGATACCTCCGATACAGCCCACAAGCATCATCAGCAGCGTAGAAGGGTTGAACAGTCCTGCCATTATAGCTCCTATATCATATGCCATCTTCATCCCCCCTTAAAATAGCCTTCCCTGCGGAAGCATAATATAAAAAACGTTCTTGAATAGAAAAAATGCAATCACTGAAAAACTTACGCTGATGATACACATGCGCAGCCATTTCCGTTCTCCGTAAATTACCATAAACAGGAAAAAGAACACGGTGGTGCTTATCATGTATCCCAAGGGCCTTACTAACATAATGTACAGGTAGAACAGGACAACCAGAGCGCCGGCCCCCAGAAGATCTTTTCTGCACAGCACCTTTTGATCCTGCCCGCTGTTCTTCTTCATCTGCAGAAAGGACTTCACCGCCAGTATTACGCCCAGAATTCCCAGGCACACCGCTATAAACTTCGGAAAACCTCCTGCCCCCAGGCCTGTGGGAGTCTCGGGGAACCGGCTGGCACTGCTGTATACCAGCCCGGCCAGCGCCGCAATCCCACAGCCTGTAATACAATCCGCTTTGTTAGTCATTATATCCGGTCATCTCCTTCGCTGCTGTTTAATCAGTATTTATCCCCTAATCCGTTGCTCTGGATGATCTCCTTGTACAGCTCATCCTCCGCCTTCAGAGACTGGGTGTACTCGTCGATTCCCATCCATTTTATCTCCATGTTAATCTCCGTGGCCTGTTTGATAAATGCCTCGTTCTCAGATACCTGCTTTAAAATGGCTTCCAGCTGCTTCACAGTCTCCATGGGTACGCTCTTATGGATGACAAACCCACGGTTCTGCTCATTGACCACGTCAATTCCGTTCTCCTTGGCAGTGGGCACGTCCGGGAAAAATGCAGAGCGCTCTTCCGCCAGAAGGCAAAGCATCCTAAGATCTCCGGCCTCAACGCTGGCGATCCCTTCTGAGGGAACGTTGACAGAGCAGTCCACCTCTCCGCTGAGCGTGGCCTGGGCGGATGCAGAGCCGCCTTCATAGCCAATGTGATTGGCTTCGATTCCCGTGGCAATACAGAACTGAAGGGCTGCCAGATGGTTTCCGCCGCCTGCGCCGGAATTCCCGATTGTCAGCTTGCCTGGGTTGGCTTTGGCATACTCCACCAGGTCATTTACTGTTTCAAACTGGGAATCAGTGCGTACCAGAATATAGGGGTTGCCGCTGACAATGTTGCACACCGGCTGGAAATCTTCCACCGTATAGTCAGTGCTCTGCATGTGGGTCTTGATGGTCTGGGCTGTTGCCCAGCTTAACAGATTGTAACCGTCCGCCTCATATCCCTTATACTCCACCACACCCTGGACGCTGGCGCCGCCATCCACATTGGTGACCACCATAGGCTGGCCGTTCGCGTAATTCTTGAAGTGGTTGGCCACTGCCCTCACCATCAGATCCTGGCCTCCGCCTACCTTCCACGCCACCATGGCGCTCACAGGGCGGGTGGGATAGCCGCTGGCCTCCGGGGCCTTGGCCGGGTCGGCTGCCGCCGGCTCCTGGGA
>URUZ01000288.1 GCA_900551225.1 uncultured Clostridium sp. | reverse complement strand
GGGAAATGGCAGCTGACCGCTGTGTGCGGCGCGGGGCCGCGGATCGCATTTCTGGGGAAAGCGGGCGGTGAGAACCTGCTGCATTGGGATAAGGACGGCATGAGACGCGGGGACTGGAACCTGATGGGCGGCCACCGGGTGTGGCTGTGCCGGCCCATGGCGGATGAGTCTGAGGACACCTATGCGGCGGACAATGAGCCGTGCAGGGTTGAGTATGAGGGGGACAGGGTGGTGCTTACGGCGCCGGTGCATCCTTTTACAAAGCTGGAGCGGAGTCTGGGAATACGGGTGCTGGGGGATGATTGCTTTGAAGTGGTAAGCGCGGTCAGGAATACCAGCGGCCTGGTGTACTCAGGGGCGGTGTGGGCGCCCACCTGTATCCGGCCGGAGGGCGTGGTAATACGGATTCCGCTGGGAGACCCCCAGGCGTCCTGGGATGCCATAAAGGTGGTGATTCCAAGGAAGTTCGCTGGAAATGTGATTATGGCGGAGGACTCGCAGGTTGTGTTCCGGGGGGACACCATGGTGGTCACATCGGAGGGGCGGCTGACGAAGCGGTGCGTATGCGCGCCGCAGGGGAAAATCATAGCTGAGTTTCCTGGGGGTGTGCGGTTTACGAAAGAGTCGGAGTATGTGAAGGACGGGGCGTATCCCATGGGAGGGTGCAACCTGGCGGTGTTTATCGGCCAGGATAACTGGATGGGGGAATTGGAGAGTTATAGTGTGGAACAGGTTCTGAGGCCGGGGGAGGAGATGAGGCTGACGGAGGTGTGGAGGGTGGAGACTGCTGGTAATAGGTGAGAAAGTTAATCCGCCCGGATTCAGGGAAAATGCTGAATCCGGGCGGATTTTTATGTTGGCTGGATTAGAATGGACACCAGGGAGCTACTTCACTGTTGATGGTGTGGATCAGATCCTGGATCAGCTTTTGCTTGATACTGCCGCTTCGGTAGGCGGCCACACTTTTTCTGGTGGCAGGCATATTCTCCAGGAGGAAAAGGTCCAGTTGATTTACGCCTGGTTCGTGATTGAAATATACGGCGGAACCGGAGATCAGCTGCACGCCCAGACCCTTTACATTCAATAGCAGCCCTGTGCTGAGATTGTTAATGGTAATGGTGCGGGACGGACGGATATGGTTGTTTTGGAGGATGGAGTGATAGGCGTCATAAAGGCCGTTGCTGACCTGGGGTGTGATAAATGGCAGCCCGTTTATCTGGTCGGACTGAACAACATAGAGATTCTGCATATCATGCTGGCTGCGCAGGGCATCCGGGATCAGTCCGAACTTGCGGTGAGCAGCAAAGAACAGCTTCTCCTGCATCAGCTCCACGGTCTCGATATCAGGGGAGGAGGGCAGGACCCCAATGATGATATCCAGCTTTTGTTTTAACAGGTCTTCATACATGATCTGCTCTGTTCCCTGGACAATCTGAATATTGATATCCGGGTGGATGGAACAGAAGGTGGGCAGAAAAAGGGGCAGCCAGTGATGGCCGCGCACCTGTCCGATTCCAATGATCAATGTCTGAGCCGGATTGGCGATAGAATGGATTTCACTGCGCAGAGCCTGCTCGGAGGCATGTATTTTCTTCATTTTCTCCAGGTAGTAAGCGCCTGCATCCGTTAGGGTGACAGGGGATTTACTGCGGTCGAACAGTTTTACACCCAGCTCATTCTCCAGACGGTTCAGATACAGGGTCAGTGTGGGCTGGGAAATGTACAGGCGTTTGGCAGCCTGGGTCAGATTTTGTTCCTCCGCGATTGTGATGATGTAATTTAATTTTTCATATAACATGGAAATCATCCTTTTCAAGTCATCGGCAGTTTTTACAGATCCATGTTCTAATTATAAGTACCTTTGTACGAAAAGTAAATGGTATTGCACAGTGCCCATAAAATAAATTTATAGCATAAATATTATTAATCATCTGATGATAAATGGGTATTGGACGGTGGAAAAATACCGTGTTAGCATGATTTTATAAATGATGCAGAGACGGAGGGAAAGGATGAAGGTAACGGATGTACAGGTAGAGCAATACCGGTGGCCTAAGGAAAAACCCATAGCAAACGGCAGGCATGTGTACACACATAATGAGTTGAATTTGCTGATTATTAACACAGATGAGGGAATCAGAGGATATGGCTGCAGCTGGGCCATTGAGTTTGCAGAGAGTATGGGAAAGGCTATCATCGGTGAAGATCCGCTGAACAACGAACGGCTCTGGCAGAAGATTTATGTGCCTAAGTTCATTGGGAGGAGGGGGACCAGCTGCAAGACGGTGTCAGCCATTGACATTGCCCTCTGGGATATTAAGGCAAAGGCAGCAGGAATGCCGCTGTACCGGCTGCTGGGAGGATACAGGGAGCGTATCCCCTGCTATGTGGCAGGAGGGTATTATGCGGATAATAAGGGGCTTAAGGAGCTGCAGCATGAGATGGAGGAGTATGTGAGCTGGGGAGTGCAGGCCGTAAAGATGAAGGTGGGTGCCCTGTCCCCGGAGGAGGATGCCAAACGGGTGAAAGCGGTCCGTGAAGCGGTAGGGGAGAATGTGAAGCTGATGCTTGATGCCAACTGTTCATACCGGTTTTTTGAGGCTATTGCGTTTTCAGAGATGGTGGAGGAGTATCATCCCTACTGGCTGGAGGAGCCGGTTGATGCGGACGACTACGACGGGTACAGGAAAGTTGCGGCCAAGAGCAATATTCCCATAGCAGCCGGCGAAAACGAGGTGACCCGGTTTGGGTTCAGGGATCTCATCAACACTCAGGCGGTGAGCATTTTAAATCCGGACGCCGCCAGTCTGGGAGGCGTAACGGAGTATATGAAAATTGCCGGATATGCGGATGCCAATGGGCTGGTTATGAGCCCCCACGGTCAGCAGCAGCTCCACGTACACCTGGACTGCGCTGTGCCCAATGTGAACCTGGCGGAATTCTACCCACCCCAGTATGACGCCAAGGTCTATGAGGCGTTTCGGAATCCGGTGATTTTTAACAGTGACGGAACGGTCAGTCCAAGTCAGGTTCCCGGTGCAGGATTGGACATTAACAGGGAGCAGCTTGCACCGTTCCGTGTAAAATAGGGGGACAACAGATGAAGATAACAGATGTTAGTGTATTGTGTGCAAATAGGAGCGTTTTTTGCCGGATCTACACGGACGAGGGTATCACAGGCCTGGGGGAGTGCGGTGCTTGGGGATTTCTGGATGCCGCAGCCCATGGAATTCTGACCATGAAGGATTATCTGGTTGGGAAAGATCCGTTGGATATTGAGCATCACTGGCAGTATTTATACCGGTTCTCTCATTTCCGGGGAGCAGCGGTCATGGGAGCGCTGTCTGCCATTGATATTGCCCTGTGGGATATAGCGGGGAAGCATTTCCAGGTGCCGGTATACCGTTTGCTGGGAGGCAAATGCAGGGAGAAGGTGAGGGTGTATAATCACACTGCAGGGCGCACGGAGGAGGAATTGATTGAAAATGCAATCAGAGGAGTGGAAATGGGTTACACTGCGCTGGGACATTTAAATCCTTATCTGGATGAGCCGCGGACCATGGCATATCAGGATGGAAACGGCGCAATGCTCTATAAAGCGGAACGGAGAATCGCTGGAATCCGTCAGGCGGTTGGAGAGGAGATCGATCTCTGCCTGGAGCTGCATCGCCGTCTGGAGCCAGGGCTGGCCGTACAGCTGAGCGCCCGTCTGGAATCTTGCAATCCCATGTTCCTTGAAGATCCCATCCGCCCGGACAATTTTGATGCCATGGGGGAGGTGGCCCGCAAATGCAGGATTCCCATTGCTACAGGGGAGCGGATTCACACGGTTCATGAGTTTGAGATGCTGTTGTCCCGGGAAGCGTGCAGCTATGTGCGTGTTTCTCTGGGGGTGTGCGGCGGTTTCTCGGGAGCTAAAAAGATTGCGGCGGTTGCGGAGGCCCACCATGTGAGCCTGGTTCCCCACAACCCCTTAAGTCCGGTTATGACGAATGCTGTCTTACAGTTTGCCGCAGCCACTGATAACGTCACTATTTGTGAGTACCCTGACCCTTATGCGGCGTCAACGGCAGACCATCTGACTGCCAGCGGCGTGAAGCTGCGCCAGTGCGATATGGTTGACCACATTCCGGAGCTGAAGGACGGATATCTTCCGGTGCCGGAGGCGGATGGAATAGGCATTGAATTAATCCCTGATCTGGAAGCAAGATTTCCATTCCGGCCCCATAAGGTACTTACGCGGTTGAATCTGGACGGGTCCATCTGTGATCAATAGGTATTTGAATTAGAGGAGGTATACCAATGAGTTTATTAGCAATTTGTTTGCTGATTTTTGTATTGATGGTGATTGGTTTTTGCAGTGGAAAGTACAGTTTGGCTACCATTTCGCTGGTTTCTATGATGGCTCTGGTTTTGACCGGATGCATGGAGGCAAAGGAAGCGCTGTCTTATTTTTCAAACAGTAATGTGGTCATGATTGCAGGTATGTGTGTGGTTGCGGCCGGGTTTAACCGAACACAATTCTGTACCAATGTGGCCAATGGCATTTCCAGGGTTTCCAGAGGAAGTCTGAACAAAATGATGTTTGGATATGTGTTAATAGGTATGCTGCTGAGCCAGTTTATACAGAGCCCCATTGTGGCAATGGGAATTGTGGCACCTATGCTGATGGCATCCGCAGAGAGTATGGGGCTTAAGTCCAGCAAGGTAATATTCCCGCTGGGAGCGGCCACTGTTGTGACCTGCTGCACACTGCCGGTAGGAGCGGGGGCTACGGTTGCGGCCGAGTTAAATGGATATCTGGAGAGTTATGGATATCTGGACCACATGGTGGGCATTCTGGATCCAATGATTGGGCGCCTGCCGCTGCTTGTGATCTGCGTGATCTACTGTTCTTTCTTTGCCACAAAATTCGCACCCGATGAGCCGGTTATAAAGCCTGTGAACGAGGTCAGACAGAGTGCCGGGCGCGCTGCCTTGAAGCCATTCCAGGAATATGCGGGTATTATTATCTTTTTTGCCGATGCACTGGCTCTGATGTTGGCCAATCAGCTGGGACTGCAGAACTGGGAGATCACGGTGATTGGCGCTCTGGCCATGGTTCTATGCGGCGTGCTGAAGCCGAGGGAGGCAACAGCATCCCTGCCCATGAGCATGCTGCTGCTGATTGTAGGTGCCCTGGCAATGTCGGGTGCCCTTAGCTCTACCGGTGCAGGGGATCTGATTGGCGGGCATATTGCAGGACTTGTGGATTCTGTCAATGGGAATTCCTATATTATTGGTTTTATCTTTTTTATCATCCCTTTTGTTATGACACAGGTGATGCAGAACAGGGGAACCATGCTGATCTTCCACCCCATTGCAATTGCCACTTGCGCCTCCATTGGAGCCAATCCTGTGGGGTTGATGATTTTGATCCAGGCAGCCTGTCTGTCTGCATTTATGACACCCATGGCGACGGCGGCCATTCCCTATATGATGGAGTGCGGAGGCTATGACCAGAAATCCATGTTTAAGCAGTCCTGGCTCTTCGCCATTATCTGCTGTGTAATTTCTGTGGGATGGATTATGACCGTATTTCCGTTGAGATAAGGAGGGATACATATGCTGTCGGAGGATGAACGCGCGCGGCTGAAAGCGATAATTGTACAGGGAAATATGGGGAGAGTGCCAGATGAGGAGTTACATCAGTATCCAGCTGTTGAAAAACAGTTAAAAGCAGTATCTTCCCAGGGAGAGACCAGGGTTTTTGCCTATGAGTCAGGGGAAAAGAAGAGTAAACGCCCTTTGATCATACATTTTCATGGAGGCGGTTTTATCAAGGGGAGGACCCGTAGGGATGAATTGTTCTGCAGGAAAATGGCCTGCAGGTTCGGCGCCCTTGTACTGGATGTAGATTACTGTTTGGCTCCGGAATATCCGTATCCGGCGGCGGTTACGGAATCATGGGATGTAGTGAGATGGATTTGGGATCACAGAGAGGAGCTGGAGTTTGATGCAGAGCAGATTGTGCTGATCGGGCATAGCGCAGGGGGAAATCTGGCCGCGGGCGTCGGCATGCGTTTAGGTGAGACCAGTCTGTTTGTGCCGAGATGTATGGTGCTGAATTACCCGCCCCTTGATCTGGCCAGTGACCCAGCGCAGAAGAAGCGCACCAGCTGCGACATGCCCGCAGACCAGGCTAGGGGTTATAACCGTAAATATATCCAGCCGGAGCGCAGCAGAGAGCCTTATGCCAGCCCGCTCTATGGGCCGGATCAGCTGCTGGCGAAATTCCCGGACACGCTGGTGATCTCTGCGGGTGAGGACAGCCTCTGTGAGGAGGATGAGGCCTTTGCTGTCAAGCTGGCGTGCTGCGGTGTCACGGTGACGCTGCGAAGGTTTACGGACAGTATCCATGGTTTTGTGATGAGCCGTATGTGTGAGTGGAAAGAAGCGGAGGCATTGATTGAGAGGTATGTGGAACAACATATAAGAGAAAATACAGCCTGATTAAGAGAGAGGATTTTCAATTTACATTTGTAATTTGAAAATCCTCTCTTTTGACGCTTTTCTCTGCTATATATGTGATACAAATTCAGAAAAGTCTTTTGCTTTTGCGGCCAACTTGAGCCATTGTGTTAAAATATCTGGGTTTGTCTGGTTCAATATGGTTTCCTTCAGCTCACAGGGAACCTGGCCGAGTTCGTCCAGCAGCTCCAGTATACTTATGGCTTTGCCTTCAGCCATGCCAGCCAGCTTGCCTTCAGCCATGCCCGCCTGCCTGCCTTCAGCCATGCCCGCCTGCCTGCCTTCAGCCATACCCGCCTGCCTGCCTTCAGCCATACCCGCCTGCCTGCCCTCGGCAAACTTTTCCTCGCCCCGCACTTCCAGGGCGTCTTCCATGTTAAATTCCGTAAACAGCATATTTACCGCCTCCGTCCCATGCTCTCTCAGAAAATCTGTCAGAATCCCTTCCTTCCTGCAGTCTGTCATAGCCGATATGATGGCGTCGTCCCGGTTTATGCCCTCCCGCAGATGGGTCTTGATCTGCTGGATGAACCAGGAGTATTCATATAAGGGCCTGCACTGACTCAGGATCGGGTGATTCACAGGCAGATTGATGTTGATGATTTTCACCTTTAATTCTAACATAGGTGAGTCCGTTTGTTCAAGGAATGCGTCAGAAAGTTTCAGAATTTTTTCAGGCGGAAAGCTTCTGTCTCCGTTGTAAAACACAAGGAATTCCGGCGTGGGAATATTGATTGTGTTGGTCTTGTAAAGGTCCCTTGGCTCCACCAGCTTTTCCATGGTCCGGCCATAGTAAATGATGTCACGCAGGGGCATATTGGCGTTAACCGTTGACTGATGCTCGCTGATGACCAGAACCCGCTTCTTTGCCACAAATGCCAGATCATTTTTCCGAACCATGAACAGTACGCCCTGAAGTGTGGTAAACGCAATGTCCTCCGGCGAGACCTTCTCCTCGTTCAGCGCCGCGTACAGCTGCGCCGCATTCTCGGCCTGCCCGAACAGGGTGGTAAAGGCACTGGATTTGACCTCTCGATTGGTAGTATCCTGTTGTGTCTTAGGTACCATAAAAACACCTCCGTATGTAATTTTTATCTGATGAGAAATGTGTGCAGAAGCTGCATGAACTTAGAAAATCCAGATCTCATTAGAATTGTAGCTACATCATACCAAACTCCTGTGGGGAAGTCTATTATTTTTTTGCAAATAGTAGCATTGAGTTTATTGCAGGTGAGTTTTGCAGGTGAGTGGAATTGATGACCAGAATAGATGAATAGCTGAATGCTGGAATTGATGAATAGATGAATGCTGAATAGCTGAATAACTGAATGCTATTTACCAGCTGAATGCTGAATAGCTCCTCAATTGTAAATCGAAATGCAACCCTTCCAATTCCCGATTGAGTTAAAACTTGTTAATAAAATATAGATACCAGA
>URUZ01000287.1 GCA_900551225.1 uncultured Clostridium sp. | reverse complement strand
GTATTATATATTTCTAACTCTAAAAATGCAAGTATGTTAAAATGAGTTCACAAGCAAAGCCGGCTGTAAATTTAAACATTATGCGAGGAGATTAGAAAATGGAGAACCGCAAGGGAGTTTCAACACAATATAACAATGCCAAACTCTGGCAGATCGGGTTTTTCTCTTTAAACAACTGCGCCACCAACATTGCCATGTTCCTGATGATGCAGTATTCCTATTTTACCCAAAATGTGCTGGGGCTGGCAGCCGCCATCATTGGAATCATCGCCACCGGCACCCGCATTTTCGATGCAGTCACTGATCCCCTGGTAGGATTCCTGGTGGACAGGACCAATGGCCGTTTCGGCAAATTCCGTCCCTACATGCTGGTGGGCAACATCATTATCTGGTGCAGCCTGATCGTGATCTTCAACACCCCGGCCGCCTGGAGTATTCACCAGAAATACCTGTTCACCACCGTATTTTATGTGATTTACATCATAGGCTACACCTGCCAGACCGTGGTGACCAAGGCCGGCCAGGCCGTATTGACCAACAATCCCAAGCAGCGCCCCATCTTCGCCGGATTTGACAGCGTTCTGACCCAGATGGCCAGCGCCCTGGTTCCCATGCTGATCACCACCATCCTGGCGGAGAAATACTCTGTGGGTGAGTTCGCAGGTGAAAACGGCAAAGGGCTGGGAATGATCAACCCTGAAATGTGGCAGGAAGCGGTGCTGATCCTGGCGGCCGTATCCTTTATCTTCACCATCCTGGCCATCATCGGCATCAGCCAGAAGGACAGGACAGAATACTTTGGGCAGGCGGGCAGCCAGCCCAAACTGAAGTTCGTTGATTACAAGGACATTGTGATCCATAACCGCCCCATCCAGATGCTGATCATCTCCGCTGCCACCGACAAACTGGGCCAGCTGCTGATGAGCGGAACCATGACCTACCTGTTTGCCAACATGCTGCTGGACTCCAAGCTTCAAGGCGTGTTCTCCAGTATGCTGATCCTGCCCCTGGTGGCGGTATCCATCAGCGGCGTGTTCGTTTCCCGGAGATTCGGCCTGAAGAAAACCTTTCTTCTGGGTACCTGGGGTTCCTTGATTATGCTGGCCATAATGTTTGTGGTGCGGCCCAACCCGGAAGTTCCGGCAGTGTTCCTGGTGCTGTTCCTGATCCAGAAATGCCTGGCCAGCATGGGCAATTCCGGCATTATCCCCATGATCGCCGACTGCACAGACTATGAAACATACCGCAGCGGACGGTTCGTACCCGGCATGATGGGCACCATGTTCTCCTTCATTGACAAGATCATCTCCTCCTTCTCCGCCATGATCCAGGGATTCGCCCTGACCCTGGCCGGGGTGGGCAATGTGGTAATCAGGCCCAATGAGCCGGTCAATGAGACCTTTAACCTGGCAATCATGATCTGCTTCTGCATCGTGCCCATACTGGGCCATATAGCCACCATCATTGCCATGCGCTGGTACAATCTGGACAGAAACAAAATGGATGAGATCCAGAGAGAACTGGATCAGAGGAAAAACGCTTAACCCAATCAGGAAAGGAAACGCTATGGAAAACGCAGCTTCTAAAATTCGCTACTATTATAATGAAAACGGACCCGTAATCGGAGTAACCGTGAAACCGGTGATCCAACAGGATGGCCTGTATTTCCGGGATCTGACCGGAGACGGAGTGTTAAAGGATTACATGGACTGGAGAAAGGTCCCTGAAACACGGGCGCTGTCCCTGGCAGAAGAACTGTCTGTAGATGAGAAGATCGGTCTTTTGTTCATCAACACCAAAAAGATGGGACTACTTCAGGAGGACCGGACCAGGGTGGATGAATCGGGCCTGCTGGATGAGGAGATCGTGGAGCAGGATGAGTCCATCTTCAATGTGGAAAAAACCTATGGCACCACCTACACGGTAAAGGATATGGGCATCCGGCATTTTATCTTCCGTCAGAATCCTAAGCCTGAGGATCTGACCAACTGGATCAACCAGTTGAACATGGTGGCTGAGGACACGGCCCACGCTATCCCGGTGCTGGTCACCTCCAACTCCAGGAATGAGCATGGGGAGATAGTCTTTGGCATGAATGACGCGGCGGGCGTGTTCCCCGCCTGGCCCGGGACCATGGGCATCGCTGCAGCGGCCAAGGGCAGCGGCTTGGACCTGATCGACCGGTTCGGCGCCTGCATCCGCGCCCAGTGGGACGCCGTGGGCATGAAAAAGGGATATATGTACATGGCGGACACCATGACAGATCCCAGATGGCAGCGTACCTACGGAACATTTGGGGAGGACCCTGAGCTGATCACAGAGATTATCTCCCGCCTGGTACCGGCCATTCAGGGCAGTGAGGACGGTCTCACACCAAATGGTGTGGCTGTGACAATCAAACATTTCCCCGGAGGGGGAGCCAGAGAAAATGGTTTTGACCCCCACTATGTCCAGGGCCAATGGAACATCTATCAGACCGAGGACAGCCTCCGCAGATACCACCTGCCCGCATTCCAGGCCGCGGTGGACAAAAAGGCCTCCTCCATCATGCCCTACTACGCAAAACCGGCAGCTGATAAAAGCCTGCCTCAGTATGACAGCAACGGCCGCCGGATTCCCATGGCCCCTGTAGGGTTCGCCTACAACCATTTTTTCATCCAGGAGCTTCTGCGGGACCAGATGGGATTCAAGGGATATATCAACAGCGACTCCGGCATCACCAACAAGATGGCCTGGGGCGTGGAGGAGCTGGACCCCGCCTCCAGAGTTGCCCTGGCGGTCAACGCAGGGGTGGACCTGATCAGCGGATCACTGGATGTGGCTGCTGCAAAAGAAGCCTATGAGCGCGGCCTGAAGGGCTATTACACCACCCAGGGACACCCGCTTCCCGCCGGATACACCGAGGCGGATCTGACCCTGTCCGCTCAGGCTCTCACAAGGGCCGCCGCCCGCACCCTGAAGGAAAAATTTGAGCTGGGACTATTTGAGAATCCCTACCGCGATCCCGGGAAGTCCGCCCAGGTGATATCTGATTCCAATCACTGGAAGGAGGCCTATGAAGCACATCAAAAGTCTGTCGTGCTTCTAAAAAACATCAGTGGCACCCTGCCTCTGCGTGGAAGCTGTCTGAAGGGCCGCAAGGTCTATGCCGAGGCCTTCAGAAGCCAGGCAGCGGACGGCGCCAAGGACACCGCACAGCTTAGGGAACTGCTGTTAAAAAGGGACAATGTGGTTCTGACGGACAGCTATGAGGATGCAGACCTGGCGCTGCTGTTTGTGAATCCCAGCTCCGGGGAGTATTTCAACGCCACAAAGGGCTATCTGGAGCTGGATATCTGCGAGAACAAGCTGGTGCCTGATGTGGATGACCTGGGCCGCCCTGCGGATGCCACCCACAGTGAGACCACCCTCAGCGGCGCGTCCAAAATCAGCGTCATCCAGAAGGCAGTCCACAAAAACGGCGGGCGTGTGATCTGCAATATCAATTTTACCCTGGCCTGGATGCCTGGAAATGTAGAGCCATATGCAGATGCGCTGCTGGCCGGTTTCGACACCTACCAAGAGGCGGTGCTGGATATCATATTCGGAACCTGCTCTCCCACCGGGAAAATGCCCATCACCCTGCCAAAGGGGGATTCGGTGCTGGCAGTAGACCAGGATGGGGTATGTATCTCCCACAACGATGTGCCTGGGTTTGTGAAGGATCAGTATATGCCTGACTATATGAAGGATGAGAACGGAAAAGCGTATGCTTACCGGGATTCAGAGGGAAATTACTATGAGATGAACTTTGGGCTGAGGTATTAAATAAATTTAGGCGGGGAGGGGTACGCGGGCGTTGGCTGGTGTGTTGGCCGGGAAAAGAAGGAGGTTGGGGCGGGGAGGACAGCGGAGGAACCGGCTCCTCCGCTGTCCTCCCCACCCCAACCTCCTTCTTTTCCGGGTAAGTCTGTGTAACGTCCGCTGACGCATCCAGGCGCGGGAAAAAGAAAAAAGACGTCCAGAGCTTAAGATATTCTCATAATTTGGTGAATTCACCAGAAATAGAAAGAGCAGTAAATGTGCTTTCTTCAGGGATATCTTAAGCTTCGGGACGTCCTTTATCTTTTCCCCGCGCCTGGATGCGTCAGCGGGCGGTTCTATACCCAGCGGGTGAGAACCAGGAGCTGTGGACGGGGAGGTTCGGGGGCGTGTGGAGGATCAATAGTAATTCTAAGGCTCTGACAGCGTGAAATAAGGGGACAAAAGCTTGCCTCAAAGCAAGCTTTTGAGCGGTCGCTGAGCCGAGAAGGCCCTTCAGGGCTTCTCGGCGAATGATAGCGGTGCCCCTTATTTCACGCTGTCAGAGCCCCGAACCTCCCCGTCCACAGCTCCTGCTCTCACGGACGGATGCATCTTACTCCGCCCGCGTAACCATTCGCGCCTAACTCCCTTTCACACTTCTCAACAATAAGATTCTCTCAGTATCTCCACAATATCCTTCTCACTCAGTGTATACAGATCCACATCCGAGATCCCGGTAACATTAACAGTAATATCCGCAATCTGCTCAAACGCTTCCGGCTTGATTCCAAATCCGGACATTGGCAGGCCGCGCATCCCCGTCTGATCCATCAGCTTGGTCAGCCCGTTGACAAAGGACATCCCCGGCTGGGAGGGAACCGCTTCTTCCCCCATCATCCCGCCCAACTGGTCGAAAATCTCTGGGAAATACCCCAGCACTTTTTTATAATATGCTTCCGCAATCACAATCAGGCTGGCCCCATGGACCAGCTGCGGGAACAGTCCGCCCATGGTCTGGGCAATGATATGGTGGGAGGTGGTATTGATCAGGGACTGGGTGTAGCCGCTGCATATATTGGCCGCATAGGCCATATTGACCCGGGCCTCCATGTTGCCCCCGTCCTCCGCTGCCGCCGGCAGCCATCTGGTAACCGCCTCAATGGACTCCCTGGCATAGACGTCCACCAGACGGTTTTTGTTCTGGTTAGTGATATAACACTCCGCTGCATGGAACAGGGCGTCAAAGCCCTGATACAGGGTCAGTGTCCTAGGCAGGGTCACCATCAGCTCTGGATCAATAATGGAAATCTTTGGGAATATGGCATCCACTGCAAAATCCAGCTTCTCATTGGTATCCGTCTTTGTGATGACGCAGTAAGGGTCTGTCTCCGTGCCTGTGCCCGCTGTTGTGGACACCGTAATCACCGGAGCCGCAGATTTCACAGGCTGCTTCCCGCCGCTTCCCGTGTAGGCGTAGTCCCACAGATCCCCATCATTTTCCATCATTATGGCCGTGGCCTTGGCGGTATCTATGCTGCTGCCTCCGCCCAGCCCCAGGACAAAGTCACAGCCGGTCTCCTTTGCCAGCGCCGTGGCCGCCTCCACGCCCTGTTTAGTCGGATTGGGGGTAACCTTGTCAAATACCGCCCACGCCGCATTATTTTTCTGCAAGAGGCTGATGACCCGCTGCTGGATTCCCAGCTTCTCCATCAGCCCGTCCTCTGTCACACAGATCAGGGCTTTTTTCCCCGGGAGCTCCATGGTTCCCAGCTCATTCAGCCTTCCCGGGCCGAATACCACCCTGGTAGGCGTATAATTATCTACTGTAAACATTTCCATTCTCCTTATTCATCTGCAAAATGTGATTCTGTTTTCTTCAGCAGCTCCCGCGCGGCTTTGGTACAGCCCAGACCGCCAAAGGTGCAGCGCAGCTCCAGCGGAAGGGACTGTCCGATCTCATAGATAGCCTCAATGGTCTCATCCAGGGGGATCACTTTATCATAGCCGGCCATCACCATATTGGCGCTGACAATGGCATTGGACCCGCCCATCACATTTTTCCCAAGGCAGGGGACCTCCACCCTGTTGGCCACCGGATCGCAGGCCAGGCCCGTGATATTCTGAAGTGCCACGGAGGCCGCATTGACGCACTCCTCTATGTTTCCGCCCAGCATCTGGGCAACGGCCGCAGCGGCCATGCCGGAGCCTGCCCCGCACTCTACCTGACAGCCCGCCACTTCCGCTGAAAATGTAGCCAGCTCCGCTATAAACACTCCGATCAGACCTGCCGTCAGCAGCGCCCGGACCTGCGCTTCCCGGGGCAGCCCCATGGCCCTGGCCAGGCCGATCACCGTCCCTGGCAGGCAGCCGCAGGAACCGCAGGTGGGCGCGGCCACAATCACGCCCATGGAGCTCTTGGTCTCCATCACCGCGGTGATGCAGCGGATCACCTCATTTAACGGGCCGCACGGCACTAGCCTGCCCGCCTCTTCTGCCTCCGCGATGCGGTACGCCTGAGGGCCTAAAATGCGGTCTTTATAAGAAGTTCCCCCAAGGCCCGTGTCCACTGCCTGCTCCATAATGGTCAGAATCCGGTCCATCTTGTCATAGACCTCCTGCCGGCTGATTCCGCCCCGGCACGCTTCATAGAGGGCCGCATACTCCCACGCCGGCATCTGATGCTCCCTGGCATACTCCAGAAGCTGAGTTCCGTTTGAATAGGGCACCTTACAATTGGCGCTGGAGTGGGTGGGAAGAATCGGTTCAAGGAAGGCCGCGTCTGCCACCCCGTCCGTCTCCTTCAGCCCCTTGACCTGCTCCTGGTTCAGGGGAACTGCGAATTTCCAGTTGATCAGGCACCTGTCTCCCTGCTGGGACAGCAGGCAGTATTCATACCCCGGAAGCTTAAGCCCCAAGCTGTCCCGCCACTGTTCCGGCGTACGTCCCGATGTGTCAACAACTACCAGCAGCTCGTAGAAATCGCCGCAGATCACCACGTCAAAGCCGTCAAATTTCTGCATCTCGATCATTCCGCCGCCTACGGACACAGCTTCCCAGCGGTGGCATTTCCCATCCGCCGCGTATACCTCCATCCTGTAATTCCCCGGATGCACTGCCCCGTAATCCAGAATACGGTAGTCAATCTCAATATTCCGCTCCCTGGCCAGCTCCTCATACCGGTCCACAGCGGGGTTGGACAGATCCATATCCATCAGCCCGCAGGCAAACCCCATATCCGTTCCATGGCCTGTGTGGGAAGCCGCCAAAGCCCCATTGATATCAAAATCCACAACCGCCTTAACCACCAACTCATCAAAGGACTGGCGTACCAGCCCCGCAATCCTGGCAGCTCCCGCCACATGAGAGCTGGATGGGCCCCGCATAACCGGCCCGATAACATCATTAAACAGACTGCATGGTAATTTTTCCATAAGCGCCTCCCGCTAATTTAATTGCTCTGCCTGCATTTTCTCAAGTACATATGCCTTCTCCTGTTCTGTCAGCTCCACTCTGGGCCTTCTGACACAGCCGGACTCAATTCCCTTCACATTGGTAAGGATACATTTTATGGCCTGCACCGGCTTTGGAAAGCTCTCCAGCAAATCCAAGGACGGCAGCAGCCTACGGTAGATCTCCCTTCCCTTCTCAAAATCCTTCCTCACCGCAACGCTCTCATACAGCTCCACACTGTCCCTGGGCGCAAAATTGGCGGCCATGCTGATCCAGCCGTTGGCGCCGGCTGCAAAACTCTCATAGGCCATATTGTCGCAGCCGCAGAGCACGGACACGTCCTCTGAAACCACATTCAGCACCTCTGTCAGACGCCTGATATCCCCTGTGGACTCCTTGACGATTTTCGCGTTGGGCAGCTGAAGCAGCGTTTCATATGTATCACTGTCTATGTCCACGCCTGCTGACCCTGGATTGTTGTAGATAATGATAGGGAGATCCACGCGGTCGTTCACATACCTGTAGAATTCCGCAATCTCATCCTGGGCCGGGTGGCAGTAAAATGGTGACAGTGCCATCACCGCATCCGCCCCCCACTGCCTGGCATTGGCAGCCAGATCCACCACTGCCTCAGGCCTTTCTCTGGATACCCCCACAAATACAGACACCCTGTCCTTAATGTACGGCACAATCTCCCTGACATAGGCCTTGTGCTCTTCATCCGTCACAC
>URUZ01000286.1 GCA_900551225.1 uncultured Clostridium sp. | reverse complement strand
ATATTATGGAGCAGAAACGAATCAGCCGTATGGAGCGCATTCTGGATCTGGTGCGGGGGTATACAGGGCGCACGGCGGAAGGGGATTTTGTGGATTTCACGGGCCTTACAGCCTCTGACCTGGCTGCTGAGACCGGTCTGGACCGGGCAAATGTGTCAAAAGAACTGAACAGGCTCTATCATCAGGGCCTGGTTGTAAAATGCCAGGGAAAGCCCACCATTTTCCTGCACCAGGCAGTCCTGACCGCGCGTTTCCCAGGGGTATTCATTCCCAGTACCATTCCCTGCGGGGAAAGCCTGACTGAGTTTCTCATGGGGCTGGCCTCCTGCCGGGCTGTCCAGCCGGGACGTCCCGACTGCCTGGAGGCGGTGATCGGCTCAAAGGGCAGCATGAAAAAGGCAGTCCTTCAGGCCAAGGCAGCCATATCTTACCCGCCATGGGGAATACATACCCTGATTCTGGGAAGCGCGGGAATCGGGAAACAGCGTTTCGCCCACACCATCTTTGAATACGCCCAGGCCCGTGGACTGTCCGCCCCGGACGGAAAGTTCGTGGTATTCAACTGCCAGGACTACTCCGGCTCCCCCCAGCTTCTCATGGCCCAGATCTTCGGCTACGGGAAAAATTATCTTCCCGGGGCCGACAAAGGGCGCCACGGGCTGATCGAGCAGGCCAGAGGCGGCATCTTCTGTCTGGATGGCGTGCACAAACTGTCCCCCAAGGTACAGGACCTCCTGATCACCCTGATCGAGAAAAACACATTTAACCGCATGGGCGAGTCCTCCATCACCCGGCAGGGGGAACTGATGATCGTGGCCACCTCCACTGAGCCGGCCGGTTCCCCTTCTATCCAGCGCTTTGTGCGCAACATGCCCATCCTGATCCGCCTTCCCGACCTGTCGGAGCGCAGCCCCAGGGAGCTGCTGGAACATCTGGTCATGTTCTTTGGACGGGAGTCAGAGCGGATCCGCCTGCCCTTTTGTATCCACAAGGACGTGCTGTCCTGTATGGTGCAGGCCCCGTACCCAGGGCAGATCGGGGAGGTCAAGGGATGTGTCAAGGGGATTTGTTCCATGGCTTATTTAGAACACATCACCGGCATTTCCCCGTCCTCGGATATGGAGATCAGCTACCGCCATCTTCCTCTGTCCATCACTGAGGCAGCGGCTCCGGGCAGCGAAAAAGCCCTCCTGACCAGAGAGCTTTTTGACCGTTTCCGGGATGATTATGTGCAGTTTTCGCCGGACGGACCGGCTGGGCTTACCATTGAGGAGGAAGGCTCCTCCATGGACCCAAAGGTGGAGCCGGAGCTGCCGTCCTCCAGAGAACAGCTTCAGATCTCCGATGTGGGCAGTTATATCAGCCGCTGTATGGACCGCATCCGAAATGGCTGCTCCTCCACCCCCGGCCAGGTGCGGGCCTGCTTCCCCGACGGTATATGCCGGACAGTGGAATCAGTGTTAGACAGCAGCCCGCCCTATGCCGGGATTCTCCAGAACCCGCGGCTGTTCTACGGCTTTATGCTGCACCTGTACAACGCCCTGCGGCGGCAGAAGGAGAATATCCCGCCATCCTTCACCTCACCCGCTCCCAGCGATATCCGCCGCACCAATCCACGGGAGTACGAAACCGCCCTGAAACTGCGGGAGGCGCTGAATATGTCGGAGCAAATCTGCCTTCCGGACTGGGAGCTCAGCTTTATCTCCATGTATCTGTACCTGGCCATCAACTGGACTTCTGACAGCCATGTGCATTTCCTGGTCATATTCCATGGGGAGGGCGTGTCCCAGGGGATCAGCGGGTATCTGAACAGCGCTGTGAAACAGCAGCTGGCCTGGGGCGTGGACTGCGGGCCGGACACCTCTCTGGAGGAGGTCCTAAGACAGGCCGAATCCCTGGCCCGCAGCGCGGACCAGGGGGCAGGCATCCTGATCTTTGGGGACACGGAGCCATTTACAGGCCTGCACACTCACATATCCCGGGTCACCGGCATCCGGACAGAGACCATTGGGGACGCCTCCATGGCTCTGATGCTGCGTCTGGTGAAAAGGGCCGCGGAGGAGAACTGCTCCCTGCTGGCTCTGATGTCAGAGGCCCCCGACGCCCATGCCCCCAGGGAGGTGTATTCTGCGGACGGGATTGCCACCTCATTTTTAAACAGGATTATCCATGAAATTCTGGCGCCCTCACTGACATTTTTAAATCCGGGAAAGGCCGTGGACACGCTGCTGACTGTGCTGAGCCGCATTTTAAGCAGCCTTTCCATGGAATATTCTGATGAGATCGCGCTGAAATTCATCTTCCACTGCGCCCACATGATGGAACGGGTGATCAAGGGCGAGCCTTTGAAATACCCCCATCTGAAGAATTTCATCAACCAGAACAACCGGCTGATGGCGGAGGTGGAGCGGCAGCTGGGTTACGCGCAGGAAGTGTTCGGCGTGCCCATACCTGCGGCTGAGATAGCCTATGCAGCGGAGATCTTTCTGCCATTTGCGGAGGAGACGGGCGCGTTTTAAAGCCCGCCCTTGTCCATGGCACAGTAGAGGGCCGCCACGTGGACCGCCTGCTCAAATCCCCCACTTCGCAGCAGGGACTTCACTTCTTCGGCGTCCATCTCCACCACCTCAAGAGTCTCTGTCTCATCCAGATGCTGGCTCCCGGTCTTTACCACGTCCCTGGCCAGGTAACAGTAGGCGTATCCGGTGCAGCTGCTGGAGTTGGGGGCGATCTTACAGAGGAACTCCAGGCTGCCGGCCCTGTAGCCCGTCTCCTCCTCCAGCTCCCGCCCGGCAGTCACAGCCGGATCTTCCCCCTCCTCAAGCCCCCCCGCCGGCAGCTCCAGCAGCACCTTGCGGGTGCCATGGCGGTACTGGCGCACCAGGATCACACGGTGGTCAGCCGTAACCGCAACCACTGCCGAGAATCCCGGCTGATGATTTACATAAAATGGGCTGATCTCCTTGCCGTTGGGAAGGAGGCACCGGCTGGCCCGCAGGTCGATCCATGGATCTTTGATGATTGTCTCCTCGGACAGGACCTGCCAGGAGAGGGGATGTGTTGTCTCGCTCATTATGATATCCTTTCTGACTATACATTTGCTAAATACTCCCATTGTATCACAAGCGCTCCCTTTTGGCTATTTCATGTGCTGAAAAAGAGCCCTATTATATAGAGCTCTTCACAGTACATTCCAGGCTGCACACCACGTTCATATATTGTTTCTCCGGCACGGGCAGGCATATGCCTCCCACCAGCTCCAGGCCGTAGCGGTATACCCTGGATACATATCTGCTGTTGACTATAAAGCTTCGGTGGATTTTCAAAAACTGGTCCGGCAGGATCGCTCCCACCTGCTTCATGGACTGGGATACGGATATCATCTGAGAGGTACAGTGGACATTGCAGTATATGTTCCTGGCTTCCACATAGAGGATCTCATTGGGAGACAGGTAGTAACTGCTGCCGTCCCCTCCGCGCAGCAGCAGCTGCCGCCCCGCCGATTCCTGTGGCTGCACCTGGGAAATGTGGACATGCAGCAGCTTAGCCGCCTCACGGCTCCAGCTCCAGATGAAGGTACAGTGGCTGCTGGCGCTGCTCCCCGGACTGCCGGCTTCCGGACCTGCCGCCCGGAACTGCCCGGTCACCACCGCTATGTCCCGCTTCAATGTCTGGACATGGTAATGATGGTGGATCATCTCGCCTGCCTCTGGACAGAATCCCGCCATAAGTCCGCGGCAGACCGCGGAATACCCGTAGAGATACTGGTCATACCGGTCGTTAATCCAGACAATATCATAGTGCAGATACTGCAGGACCGGAGCCGGAATCCCCCCGTAAACCCAATCGACCACTGACTTTGTAAGACGAATCAGCCCGCTGGGTGAAAGTTCATGTTCCATGGCCCATCCTCTTTCGCTTAAAAGGTTTCTGATCCCAATATTTTCCTACAAAATCACCTGAAAAGTCAATTTACATTTCCCCAAAAGGGCCTCTGACTGCCTAAACGGCTGTTCTATATGCTGACGGAGACCATGAAGATATCCTTCTCCTGCCGGATCTCCATGGTGCCTCCATACTGCCGGACAATGTCGCGGACGCATTTCACGCCCACGCCGCCCACTGATTTGGAGGAGAGAAACTCCTCCCCGTTCTGCCTCACCTGGCCGTTAAAACGGTTGTCCACAGTGATGATCAGGCGGCCGTGGGCATTTCCAATGGTAAAGTGGATGAAGGGCAGCTCCCCTTCCAGGCGGCTCTGGGCTTCCAGTGCATTTTCCAGCAGATTACCCAGAAGGACTGTGAGATCGGCCTCCTCCACCCGGCAGCTGCCTTCCATGTAGACGCGGTATTTGAACGGGATGCCTGCAGCTTCCGCGGCCTGAAGATAGTGGCGCAGCAGGGTGTCCGTCACATAGTTGTCGCACAGTTTCCCGTGCTCCTGGGCCTCCATGCGGCAGAGATACTGGTCCAGATACTCCTGGGCCTCCCCGAACCGTTTTTCCCTCAGAAGCCCGGCCAGAAGAATAATGTGATGTCTGGCGTCATGGCGGGCCTTCCTGGAGGCGGAGATGGACAGCCGGATGCGTTTGTACTGCTCCTGCTGAAGCTCCACCTGCTGTTTCAGCTGCCGGGCCAGGTTCTCCGATTTCTCCTTCTCCAGCAGCACGTTCATAAACCGGAGAATGAAATAATAGGCGGAGAGCTCAGAGAGCGCCAGGGCAAAGAGAAGGAGAATATTGTGGAGCCGCACCAGCTCCGTGTCGTTTAAGGCGGCAACGCCCACGGAGAATACCAGGAACAGGCACAGGGTGATCAGAGACAGCATGTTCCATACTTTAGTTCCCATGCAGTCAAACAGAGGGATCACCTGAGATCTCAGGACAGCAGCCATGGGAGGCACCACCACCAGAGCCAGGACAGCCAGTCCAGGTATGGTCACCCCGGTATAGGGAAGGGCGTCAGGGTCCGGCTGCCCGTTTAAGTAGGTCAGACAGATATTGAACAAGCTGGTGGCCACCAGCGCGCCGTTGGCCGCGAACAGGAATACAAACAGCTGATACTGCCAGCAGGTTCTGACCAGCAGCCGGTAAACCGCCAGACTGACTGCCAGCATGGCAATAAAGACAAACTGTATGACAATGCAAGCCAGCCCCTGATCCGTATACCAGGCGGCTATCCCGCAGGATACCCCGGCAAATAACAGGGCCTGTGCTGCAAATGCGGCCGGAAAGATCCAGAGCAGCTTCGCCTTGGAGACGGACAGTTTGTCCCAAAACGGATACAGGCATAGCATTCCAAAGGGAAGCACCTGCACCAGAAAACCTGAAAAGAACCGAAGGAACAGACTCATTGCCTGCACCTGGCTTCCTGGAAGATAAAATGCTCATACCTGGTTTTGACCGCATTCCGGTTCATGCGGCTCACCGCAATATCCAGACCGTTTTTCAGCACGCAGCGCCCGCCTGACAGCCGGGAAATGTAGCCCATATTGACGATATAGCTTCTCTGGACCTTAAGGAAGATTTCAGTATCCAGATGGCCGTACAGCTCCTTTAAAGGCATCCAGGTGACATAGTCGCAGTATTTGGTGTGGACCGTGGCCCTCTTCTCCCACATTTCTATATAGTGGATCACATCCTGGCGCACCAGAAAACGGCTGCGCTCCGTGCAGATCTCCAGCACCGGCGCAGTTGCGGCCGCCTCCATGATCTGGGAGCGCTCCCGGCAGCAGCGCTCCATCGCCTCCTCAAAATCCTGGTATTTAACAGGCTTCACCAGGTAATGGACCGCCCCAATGCCATAGGCTTCCAGGGCATGGGCCCTGCTGACCGTGGCCAGAATCACACGGCAGCGGGGGTCCCACTCGGTCAGCCTGCGGGCCGCCTCCAGCCCTGTCATTCCCTTCAAATAAATATCCAGGACCGCCGCATCATACACAATGGTCCTGGATTGTTCCAGCAGTTCCTCCGCAGAAGCGTACACACAGATCTGCAGGGGAAGCTGATGCGCATCTGCATACTGCGCGGCCATCTCCTGCAGCCTCTGGGCTTCTTTTTCATTGTCCTCGCATATTGCCACTACCATAATCTCAGCCCCTGTCTCTCGTATTAACAAATTCATCATATCCGAACCAAGATTTCCGTCATATCTTCGGGATTTCTAAGATCCCATTTCAGCTTCAACACATGATGTCTGTCGTTCCCGCAAATGTGATGTCAATAGATCCGGCCCAGCTGCACATCAGTTTGGAATCACTGGTGAGAGCCGGGTATCCTCCGACCAAAATGGTGGGGTTGCCGGGCGCCCATGGCCCTGGAGTTACGGGCATACACGGCATGGGGGTGAGGACGCCCAGCGCGGCGGCAGTGGCCGCGGCAACGGTGGGGTTGGCCATGCTGCTGCACATCCCAAAGGGCAGGATATTCATCAAAGGCTTCTGATCCATGATGCTGGCCAGGGCCTGGGTTGACATGACTTTGGCAGCGGGCAAGACATTTAAAATTGATGGAGCTGTTCCAAAGACACACTTGATGACTGCTCCGCCGCATACACAAAATCCCATATTATTATTCCTCCTAGTGTTTTTTGCTGTCGTTTAGTTATTTTAACCGTCATTGGCCGCAGGAATCTATCGACGTATTAAAATACCTTTCATGAACGGCGTTTCATTATGCATTTGATATACAATCGCTTTCTCATCATCTGTACATCCAATCAATATTTTTATTTCGGAATCTTTCTTTACTAAATCAATAATACACATGATTGCATCGATCTTTTTTTCTCCGCTTCCTATCCATACATCGATTCCTGCCCCATCCATAGAAGATGTGTCTTTCAAATATCCATAGTCAACTTGATAGATAAAGTTGGGATATTTAGGATGTGCTGATCCTTTAGGTCTATCTATTACAATTTCCGAATTATTCATCAATTCGTCTAATGCTTTCCAAAAATCATCGTTACGAATATCCATATCACTGCCTCACAAATTCCGTTTTGTCGATCTGTATCTGATACTAACTTTTTTCATTCTAATATCAGCGCGCGGAGATGTCAAACAGATTGAACTACGGTTATAGCCTCAGCTCGGCATCCCCCAGCTTCTTTCCCATTTTCAGATAATGGATGCGCAGAGACTCCTGGATATCCTCATTGCGGATTCCACGGCCGGCGGCCGCGGCCAGATAGGCTCCTCCCGTCATCACAGACCGGATATCGCTGCCCGACAGCTCAAACCGGGCTGCAAATGTCGGGAAACACAGCTCTTCATCCACAGGGGCAGTCTCCGGCAGCATACTTTTCCACAGCTGCAGCCGCATAGGCTGGCCGGGAAATGTGAACTTCACGAAGAATCTGATACGGCGTTTGAAGGCCTCGTCTATGTTGTTGATAAAATTGGTTGCCAGGATCACAATCCCCTCGTACTCCTCCAGCCGCTGCAGCAGGTAGCCGGTCTCCGTGTTGGCATACCTGTCGTTGGAGCTGCCCACTGCCGTCCGTTTGGCAAACAGGCTGTCCGCCTCGTCAAAAAACAGAATCGCCCGCTGCTCGCCGGCGCGGCGGAACAGATCATCCAGGTTCTTTTCCGTCTCACCGATGTATTTGCTCATCATGCGGGACAGATCGATCTTGTATGTCTCCATGCCCAGCTCATTGCCGATGATCTGGGCCGCCATGGTCTTTCCGGTTCCGGGCGCGCCGTAAAATATGGCGGAGATGCCGTTGCCGTAGGGGGACTTCCGGCGAAAGCCCCACTGGTCCATCACCTGATCCCGGTACTTAACCTGGCTGCAGATCTGAATTAGGAGACGTTTCTGGGAATCTTCCAGAATCAGGTCCTCGAACCGGTAGGCAGCCCTCACCAGGGAGGCGCAGGAGCCAAGACGGTTAACAGGCAGCGGGCCAAGGCCAAGCTGGGCGGCGCAGAATGCAAGGCGGCGAAGGTCGTCGGTTTGGTCTGGGGTGGGGGCGC
>URUZ01000285.1 GCA_900551225.1 uncultured Clostridium sp. | reverse complement strand
CAATAGGGGGGAGGCGTACCCCTCCACGCCAAATCTGGCTGAAATTCAAGACATCCACAAATACATTGTAAAACCTCCCCCCCAGGTGCTATAATTAAAAAAATGGAAATATATTCCGGCTGGAAATATGAAACTGTCCTATGGCCGGGTGGGGAGAGGGATATATGGCAAAGCAAGGGCCCGGATGTTCACGCAGCCGGCGTTTTCTATTTATTGCGGCCGCAGTGTTTCTGCTGCTTCTGGCCGCGCTTTATTCATCTGTATACAGAACGGCCGGACCGGCCCAGAGCCGGTATGCGGACGGCGATGTTCTGACCATCTACACCTCCAGCAGCGATGAGCTGCTGAATGCGACCATCCCATTATTCGAAGAAAAGTATAAGATCCAGGTGGTTCTTGTAAAGGGGGAAACTGTGGATCTTCTGGAGCGGATCAGGGACGGCTCGGACACGCCCCAGGCGGACGTGCTGCTGGGCGGCGTGTACTCGGAGCTGTATTCCTATGCGGATCTGTTTGAGGATTATGTGTCCGTCAATGACAAGCACCTCATAGAAGCCTACCAGAATACCACAGGATACACCACCAGCTATATCCTGTCCGGGAGCTGCCTTGTGGTGAATAAATCGCTGACCCAGGGAGTGGAGATCAAAGGCTATGGGGATCTGCTGAAGCCGGAGCTGTCGGGGAAGATTATCATGGCCAACCCCATCAACTCCTCCTCAGCCCTGGCCCAGCTGACCAATATCCTGCTGGCCATGGGCGGTTATGAGAACGAGGAAGCCTGGGATTATCTGTCCGCGCTGATCCGCCAGACCGGGGAGATCGCCTCCGCCTCGGGCAAGGTGTATGGCAGCGTGGCATCCGGCAAGAAGGCGGTGGGCCTCTCCTATGAGGCCCCCTGCGCCGCGCTTATGAGCTCAGGGGCGGATATTGAGATTGTCTATCCTGAGGAGGGCTGCGTCTACCTGCCTGCCACGGCTGCCATTGTGAAGGGCTGCGGACAGCCGGAGTACGCCAGGCATTTCATAGACTTTATCACCAGCAAGGACATGCAGAACATCTACGGCAACATCCTGATGAACCGCTCAGTCCGCAGGGATGCCCAGGTTGGCAAGTTTCTGCTGCCCATGGACCGCATAGACCTGCTGGAGGAGGATATGGACTATGTGAAGAAACACAAGATGGAAATCCTGAGCCGATATTCCAACATTGTAAGTGATATTACAGGAGACTGACCATGGGATCATTTCAGGCAAAATTAAAAAAGCTGGTGTTTACGAAGCTGATTGTGCTGGTCAGCACCGGGGCAATTCTCATGGTCTCCTGCATGGCCATGTCTGTGGCGGCCACCAACCACAGCAACGCCCGCAGCAACGGAGCCATGTTTGAGCAGACATTTAACCAGGTTTACGGGCTGGGGCGGGACTTCCTCACAGGCCCGGAGGTCCAGGAGGTATGCAGAAAGATTCTGCTGTACCAGGGCGGCCAATCCCTGCTGTCCTATCCATTCTACGAACTGAATGCCTCCTGCCCCCTGGACAGCCGCCTGGTGCTCTGCGACAAGGAGAGGAATGCCATATACAGCAGCTTCCGGCCGGATGAGTGGAATCTGTACCGGTCCAGCTTCAACAAAGCCATCTGCGACAATGCCTTTGGCGCCCAGACGGATCAGATTTACACCAGCGTCTACTATTTCGAGGGTTCCAGCTCTGACTTTGTGATGTCCAAGCCCATCTATGAGAGCGGGTCCACCATCGGCTATCTGAACCTCTACTTAAAGGGGGACGGCTGGGCGCAGTGTCTGTCCGACTCCGGCTATGAGGGCGTCATCACCGATGATTCAGGGCGGGTGATCTACAGCAGCCGTGTAAATTTTGTGGAGGAGGTCAACAAATTCCGCATGGAGGACAGCGGTCCCATTGTGCGGATCAACGGCAAACGCTACTGGATGGACAAACGCATAGCCGCAAATGGGGAGGCCCGCATCTACTCCCTGGTCTACTATCCCCCCAACACCACCCTGCTGTCCATTGGGGCCGGGGTGATCGCAGTCATGAGCCTGCTGTGGTACAAGCTGGCTGACAATATGCGCAGCGCCATGGCCGCCAGCAACGCGGCAGCCATCCAGAAGCTGGTATCTGAGATCCAGATTATCCGTAAGATCGACCCAAATCACCGGGTGGAGATGGACACGGAGGATGAATTCTCCATTGTGGGAGTGCAGATCAACCGGATGCTGGATCATAACCAGGAGTTAAACAGCCGGAATACGGAGCTGCTGCGGCTGAAGAACCAGACGGAGATCGGCCAGCTCACAGCCCAGATCAACCCGCATTTTCTGTACAATACCCTGGAGATCATCCGCAATCTGGTGGTGTTCGACCCCGCCAGGGCGGACAGCCTGATTATCCAGCTGACCCAGATCCTGCGCTACAGCATCAACAACACCAAGAAGTACGTCCACTTAGAGGAGGACATGGCTTACATCGGCGAGTATCTGGATATCCAGAAATGCCGCTACGGGGAGCGTCTCCAGTATGAGATTGACATGGACAGCAGCTGCTATCCATGCATGATTCCCAAGCTGGTGCTTCAGCCCATTATAGAGAACTCCATCAAGTATGGTTTCCGGAAAAAGCAGCAGATCCATATCTGCATCACCGGGCGGTTAAATGGTTCTCTGCTGTGCCTGTCCGTGAAGGATGACGGCCTGGGGATGAGTGAGGAGGAGGCGGTACAGCTGAGGGAGACCCTGCACGGCCCTCACCCCGCCGGGGAACATATCGGCCTGCACAACATTGCCCGACGCCTGTTCCTGCAGTACGGCAGTGAGAGCGGGCTGGAGCTGGTGAACTCAGAGGGCCGGGGGTTGGAAGTAATTGTAAAAATATGGCAGAAGGGGGAGAATTGACACTTGTATCAGGTAATTATTGTGGAAGATGAGGACATTATCCGGAAGGGGCTGGTGTATTCCGTTCCCTGGCCGGAGCTGGACTGCAACGTGGTAGGGGAGGCCGCCAACGGCATCGAGGGGATGGAGCTAATCCGGGAACACAATCCGGACATTGTGGTGGTGGACATCAATATGCCCATAATGGACGGATTCCAGATGCTGGAGCAGACCTATGAGCAGTACAACTACGCGCCCATTATCCTGTCGGGCTATTCGGACTTTGAGTACGCCCAGCGGGCCATCCACTACGGGGTAAAGGGATACCTGCTGAAGCCTCTGAACATGGCGGATATGAAGGAGGCCATCCGGCTGGCCAAGCGGGAGTGCTCCATCAGAAATGCCTGGATCTCGCGTCAAAAGACCAGGGAGGAGTGGGAAAATACTTCGGTGCTGAAGGATTTCCAGAAAACACATGTGGAGGACCGCCTGGTGAAGGGGATTCTTCAATATATATTTGACAACTATCAGAAGAAGATCGTGATGCAGGATCTGGTGGACAGCTTCAATTACAGCGAGGCTTTCTTAAACCGCAAGTTCAAGGACGCCATGGGAACCACCTTCAACGAGTACCTGAACCGCTACCGCATCCAGAAGGCCCTGGAGCTGATCCGGGCCGGGGAGCTTCCAATCCAGGAGATTGCCTGGAAATGCGGGGTCGGCGACTACAAATATTTCCGGGTGGTGTTCCGCAAGTATTTGGGTTGTTCGCCGAAAGAATACATAAAAGAAATAATGAATTAGTGCAAAGTGCCATATAATTGCCGCTGTGACGGAAAATATATGGCATTTTGTCCTTTTGTACCGGATTTTAGGTCGTTTTACGCTATGATTCTGCTAAAATATAGACAACATATAACTGTTTTAAGAAAAAGGAGGGGCTTATGAAAAAAAGAGGATTAGCATTAGTGCTGGGCGCGAGTATGGTATTGGGACTGGCCGGGTGTTCCGGCGGTTCAGGGGGGACCACCACCCAGGCGCCTGCACCCACCACAACCGCAGCTGCTGCGGAGCCGGCGGCAGACGGCAGCCAGGCTGCGGACGTTCCCGCAGAGACGGTGAAGGATTACGCCAGTATGACAGGTAAGGTTGTGATCTACACATCCATGTACGAGGATATCATCGAGGCCATGGACAATCAGCTGGATGAGGTGTTCCCCAACATGGATATTGAGTTTTTCTACGGAGGTACAGGAACCCTGCAGTCCAAGGTCGCCGCTGAGATGGATTCCGGCAAGCTGGGCTGTGATATCCTGATGGTGGCAGAGCCGTCCTATGCGTTGGAATTAAAGGAGGCCGGCATTCTCCATCCCTTTATGTTTGCTGAGACCGATAAACTGCTCTTTGACGCGGACCCTGAAGGATACTGGTATCCGGTCCGTATGCTGAACATGGTTCTGGCTTACAACCCTGAGAAGTACAGCAAGGATGCGCTGCCCAATTCCTTCAAGGATTTTGCATTTGATACTGAGATGAAGGGCTCTCTCTCCATGGGCAATCCACTGACCTCCGGAACCTCCTACGCAGCCATCGTGGCCCTGCTGGACAAATACGGCGAGGATTACTACAAGGCGCTGGGCAGCCAGGGTGTAGCCATCGAGTCCGGCTCCGTGGCACTGACCAAGCTGGAGACAGGCGAGTGCAAGGAAGTCATGATCCTGGAAGAATCCGTACTGAAGAAACGTGAGGAAGAGGGTTCCAAGCTGGAAGTAATCTACCCCACAGACGGCGTGGTCAGCACACCTTCCCCCATTATGATCATTGACGATGAGCACAGCGCAAACGCCAATGCCGCGGCTGCAGAGGCGGTTGAGGAGTGGTTCCTGTCCACAGAGGGCCAGAAATACATAGTAGCCGGCTGGATGCATTCGGTGAGAAGCGATTATCCCAACGCTCCCTACGACGCCATCCCCACCAGCGAGATCATCGCAGGCGTTATGCCTGTTGACTGGGTGAAATGCTATACCCAGCGCGAGGAGATCCGCACCCTGTTCCAGGAAAACGTAACTGTACCGCAGTAAAATAAATTCACAAAGCCGCTGCCATCCAACAATACCGGCAACGGCTTTTCTGCACACATAACCCGCACATAAAAAGAGGCTGAGGGAATTTATGAATACTGAAAAGAAATATTATTTTGACATCAAATGGTTTGTAATCCTGGGAATCGTGGCCTTCCTGGTCATTTTCCAGGTACTGCCGTTAGTATATCTGGTCTACCGCTCCTTCTTTAACGGAGGCAGTTTCTCATTGGAGGGATTCAAACGGATCTACTCCTATCCGTTAAACTGGACCTGTCTGAAGAACACCCTGATCACAGCCGGGCTTGCCATGATCTTTGGCGTGATTCTGGCATTCCCGCTGGCCTGGCTGGTAGGGAGGACCAATCTCTACGGCAAGAAGTTTTTCCGCACCCTGTTTGTCATGACATATATGGTGCCCCCATATGTGGGAGCCATGGCCTGGCTGCGGCTGCTGAACCCCACGGTGGGGACCTTGAACACCATGATTATGGCTGTGTTCAACCTGGAGAAGGCGCCCTTTAACATCTATTCCATAGGGGGCCTGGTGTGGGTACTGACCACATTTTACTATCCATATGCATTTATTACCATCTCCCGGGCCATGGAGAAGATGGACCCGTCCCTGGAGGAGGCTTCCCGCATCTCCGGCGCGTCCCCCTTCAAGACCCTGGTCACAGTGACCCTGCCCCTGATGCTGCCCAGCATCGTGGCCGCGGCTCTGCTGGTGTTCGTGGCTGCGGCTTCCTGTTACGGAATCCCATCCATCATCGGCGCGCCGGGACAGATCTATACCGTGACCACCAGAATCGTGGACTATGTGTATATCGGCTCCCAGGAGGGACTGACCGATGCCACCAACCTGGCGGTATTCCTGATGGCCATTGCCCTGATTGTGCTCTACATCTCCAACTTTGTGGTTGGCAAGCGCGAGTACATCACCGTGTCCGGCAAATCCACCCGCCCCAACATTGTGGACCTTGGCAAATGGCGGATTCCCATCACTGTGATTGTCAGCCTCTTTGCTCTGGTAGTGGTGGCCATTCCCTTTGCAACTGTATTTATGACCTCCTTTACCATGAATATGGGCAAGTCCATCTTCGAGACCGGCAACATTACCTTTAAATACTGGAATACTATCCTCACCAGGAAAGCCATCCTGGGTTCCGCACAGAACAGCCTGATATCCGCTGTCTGGGCAGCTACCCTGGGAATGGTTGTCTGCCTGATCATGGCCTACCTGTTAAAGCGCACCACAGTAAAGGGAAAAAGGGTTCCGGATTTCCTCATCACCGTTGGCTCTGGCACACCCAGCGTGGTTATCGCCCTGGCGCTGATCATGACCATGTCCGGTAAATTTGTGATCAACATTTACAATACCATGTTTATTATGGTTGTGGCTTACATGATTAAATACATGATGATGGGAATGAGGACCGTGGTGTCGGCCTTCTCCCAGATCAGCCCATCCCTGGAGGAGGCGGCCCAGATCTCGGGCTCCGGCTGGCTGCGGCGGCTGAAAGACGTGGTGTTCCCGCTGATTGTACCATCCATTGTGGCCGGCTGGTTCCTGATCTTTATGCCCTGCTTCTACGAGCTGACCATGTCCAACCTGCTGTATTCCAACAACACCAAGACCCTTGGCGTGGAGCTGTTCACCTACCAGACCTACCACAGCCAGCAGACGGCCTCCGCTCTGGCTTCAGGTATCTTAATCATGGTTATTGTTTTGAACTATCTGCTGAATAAGTTTACCAAGGGGAAATTTTCAATATAGCTGCTGCACTGACTAGGAGGGAGAAGCAATGTCTGTAATCACAATAGATCATGTGACCAAGTCCTTTGGGGATGTTGAGGTCTTAAAGGAATTTTCGGAAGAATTTAACGATGGGGAGTTTATTACATTTTTAGGGCCGTCCGGCTGCGGCAAGACCACCATGCTGCGCATCATCGCTGGGTTTGAGAAGCCCACCACCGGGGAGGTCCGCATCGATGGCAATGTGGTCAGCTCCAAGGATGTATTTGTACCGCCGGAGAAGCGGGGCATTGGCATGGTATTCCAGTCCTATGCCGTGTGGCCCCATATGAATGTGTTCGACAATGTGGCTTATCCGCTGAAGATCAGAAAGGTGCCCAAGGCGGAGATCAAGGAGAAAGTGACAGAGATTCTGGACATCGTCCACTTAGGCCAGTATGCGGACCGCATACCCAGCCAACTGTCCGGCGGCCAGCAGCAGCGCGTGGCCCTGGGCCGGGCGCTGATCGGGGAGCCGAAGCTGCTGCTTCTGGATGAGCCCCTGTCCAACTTAGACGCCAAGCTGCGTGAGAGTATGCGTTTTGAGATCAAGGAGATCCAGAAGAAGCTGAAGATTACCGTGGTGTATGTGACACATGACCAGGTAGAAGCCATGACCATGTCGGACCGTGTGTTCGTTATCAACCGGGGCGTGGTTCAGCAGGTGGGCAGCCCCATGGATATCTACAGAAGGCCGAAGAACCAGTTTATCGCGGACTTTGTGGGCAAAGTGAATTTCATCAGAGGCCATGTAAACGGCTCAGTGATTGAACTGAAGGGTATCGGTCAGTCCCTGGCATATGATGGGCCGCTGACCGGCGACGTGGTGGTGGCGATCCGGCCCGAAAATATTAAGTTTACCAAGACCGAAGGCCATCTAAACGGAAAGATCCAGTCCATGTTCTACCTGGGCGATGTAAATGACTGCCAGGTGGACATAGAAGGGACCCAGCTGCGCGTGATCGCGGACCCCCATACATATGATATGCTGCATAATGGAGAAGCGGTGGGGCTGGAGATTATGGACTTCTTGGTGTATGAGGATGACGGAAGGGATGACCATAGTAAGATTCTGACGTGATATGAGGCAGGGGATGATTGAAGAAATGTAAAATGGTGGTATAATGGAGCAAGATATAAGCAAGATAATAAGATACGCGGTCGGAGCTAGATGCATCCATCCGTGAGAGTCAGTGGCTGCGGGCGGGAAGGTTCGGGGACGGGTTA
>URUZ01000284.1 GCA_900551225.1 uncultured Clostridium sp. | reverse complement strand
CACTTTACACAAAGAGCCGCCAAAACCGCCGATGTACAGATACACTGCACAGGTGGCTGCCAAATAAAACCAGGTGGCCGGGTTGGAGAACCAGGTGGTAAAAAATGACAGGGCCATGTACATGGCTGCCTGAGCGTAAATCACATGGACCGCCGGATTGTTCCCCCGCAGACGGACCTTTATAAGCCAAGCGCAGGCCGCCCCTAAAATGCAGCCAAATAGCACCATGCCCAACACACCAAAGTCATAGTAAGCGTCATAGAACAGAGTCACCGTGGTCAGTTCCTCCTTTGTCACGTACAGCGGAAAGCTGACCAGGGAGGGCACCAGGAATTTGAGGCCTGTCAGCGCCCACAGCGGGAACAGCATCCGCAGTCCCATGGCATGGTTCTCCAGCTGCTCCACCAGACAGTTGAAATTGTCGTAGTTGTTGGCAATGTAGATATAGGGCTGTGTGATAAATATGGGGGTATTGCTGTCCTTCATCTCAAAGATTCCATTTAGATATTCCACGCTGTGGCTGCGCAGCACGGTCAGCGCCAGATAGGCGGGCACCATCAGGGCGGCCAGGATGCAGAGGTATTTCAGGCGGAAGGTTTTCTGTATGGAAATAAATGTAAATGTTGCCATGCCCACTGCCAGAATCAGCTGGAACCTGGACACGCACAGCAGCGGCACCGCCAGGGAGACCGCAGTCAGGGCCAGACCCAGGCCCCAGGCAGTCTTTCCATCACCCCGCTTGGACAGATACACTACAAAGAGGCTGGGAACCAGCACGCAGGACACAGTGAAATAGTGTACCCCGCTGACATGGAAGTAGGAGTAAGCGTGGGGCACCCCGTAGGAGAACATGGGTATAAAGCCCAGCTTCACCGCTTCGAAGAGGAAGGCCAGCACAGACAGGCCTGTGATCACAGCCATGGAGATGAGAATTCGGCTCCGGGACGGGGACGGAGCTGTGGGAACGGCCGGGGACGGAGTGGCCGAATCCATGGCAGGCCGGGCCTCCACAGCTGCCTTCGCCGAAGCATCCATCCTCCTCTCCACCAGCTCAAAGGCCAGCCAGAAGGCAGCCACAGCCAGCAGAAAGCAGAGCCAGGTCTCATCGGCCCAGTCTGTCTGCAGCCGGCTGAGCTTGAAGCAGGACACGCCCTGCCCGCCCACAAAAGCCAGGCAGAACAATCCTCTCAGATGGATCAGGTCATGGCTGGCCCTGTAGTCCTTCCAATACATCCAGAGTGCCGCCGTAATCAAAACCAGCCCGGACAGCATGTATGCATGCTGCCGGGCCATCAGGTAACTTATACCGTAACAAATCAGATAAACCGCCATTAAACAGTTTCCTTCTCCACAAATTCTTTCATGTACTGCTCAACCTCAGCCGCAGTGGCAAAGCTCATGGCCTTGTCCGCAACTGCCTGAAGCTCCTCCACGCTGTAACTGGTCACCATCTTCCTGGCTCTCAGAATAGCGGAAGCGCTCATGCTGAACTCGCCCAGTCCAAAGGCCAGCAGCAGCGGAATCATCATTGGGTCGCTGGCAGCCTCGCCGCACATGCCCACCATGATGCCCGCCTGGCGTCCGCAGGCAATAATGTGACGGATGCTGCGCAGCACGGCCGGGTTAAAGGTTGAGTAAAGGTAAGATACTTTCTTATTGCCCCTATCCACACTCATTGTGTACTGGGTCAGGTCATTGGTGCCGATGCTGAAGAAGTCGGCCTCCTTTGCAAATATATCCGCAATCAGGGATGCGGCGGCAGTCTCCACCATGATCCCCACCTGGATGTCCTTCTTGTAAGCAATACCCTTGGCATCCAGCTCCGCCTTCATCTCCTCCACCAGGGCCTTTGCCTCACGGTACTCCTCAATGCAGGTTACCATGGGGACCATGATGCGGATGTTGCCGAAAGCGCTGGCGCGCAGCAGTGCACGCAGCTGGGGCTTGTAGATGTCCTCCTTGCGGTCCAGGCAGAAGCGGATCGCCCTGTAGCCTAAGAATGGATTCTCATCCTTCTCCAGACCCATGTAAGGGATCTCCTTGTCACCGCCGATATCCAGGGTACGGATGATCACCGGCTTGCCGTTCATAGCGGCCGCCACCTTCTTGTAGGCCTCGAACTGCTCTTCCTCAGTGGGCATGGCGCTGCGGTCCATGAACAGGAATTCCGTGCGGAATAAGCCCACGCCCTCACCGTCGTACTGTAACACCTTGTCCACATCCTCAGGCTTTCCGATGTTGGCCACAATCTCCACATGAACGCCGTCCCTGGTGACGGATGGCTTACCGATGTACTGGTCCAGCTCCTTCTTGTCCTTCAGGAATGCGTCACGTTTTGCCTCATATTCTGCAATCACCGGCTCCTCAGGATTCACATACACCTCCCCGGTGCTCCCGTCCAGAACCACATAGTCGCCGTTCTTGACAGAATCCAGCAGCCCTTCCACTGCCACAACCGCAGGAATCTCCAGGGCCCGTGATAAAATGGCGCTGTGGGAGGTACGCCCGCCCAGCTCAGTCACAATACCGGTTACGTTCTCCGGGTTGATCCCCGCTGTCATGGACGGGGTCAGATCCTTTGCCACAATCACGCTGCCTGCGGGCAGAGAAGCGATATCCACGGACTGGACGCCCATGAGCACCTTCTGCATCCTGGTCTTGATATCCCTCATGTCAGTGGCTCTCTGCTGCATCAGCTCATCGCCCATGGAGGCAAACATATCTGCATACATGTTGCAGACCAGCTCAATGGCATATTCACTGCACATTTTATCATTTTTAATGTTGTTTTCAATTTCCCCGGTCAGCATGGGATCGGACAGAAGCATGATATGTCCCTGAAGGATCTCCGCCTCCTTCTCTCCCACTCTGGTCGCCAGATCGGCTGCCAGGCTTTCCGTGTCCTTCATGCTGATCTCAAGCGCTCCCTTAAAACGCTTAAGCTCTGCCTCAGGATCTGCCACTGTCTCCTGCTTAATTACCAGCTGGACCTCCTCCACAATGGCTGCCCGGCCGATACCGATACCGGAAGACGCACTTGTTCCCTTGTACATAGTTTGTACCTCCTTATTGTATGAATATTTATACTCACAGCCTTTGGCTGCCGTCATTCTCCTAAACCGGCCTCCACAGCCTTGACCATAGCGGCCAGGGCGGCTTCCTCATCCGGCCCTTCGCAGACGAATTCGATGGCGTCGCCGCTCTTTACACAGGCCCCCAGCACGCTCAGCACGCTTTTGGCGTTGGCCGTCGTATTCCGGATCTTAAATGAAATCTTGGATTTATAAAGCAGCGCCTCTTTGCAGAGTATCCCCGCTGGCCTCAAATGAAGGCCGGAGGGATTTTTAATAACTGTTACCGCACGAACCATAAATACCTCTCCTCACATCCTGCTATAGTCTCAACCTGTTGTTTCTGCATCAGTGGTCTCCTCGGGCTGGCTGCCCGGCCCTTCTGTTTCCACCTCAGAGGAGCTTTCCTCCGTTGACGGTCCTTTGTCGTGAACAATGATCTCGGGAACATCATACCGCACCAGCTCATAGCCCAATCCCAGCTGGAATACCACTTCGCCGTTATGGGTACCCGGCTCCAGATTGCTTACATCCAGCTCTGCTTCCAGATTATCCACCGTCAGCTGGTCCAGATCTTCCTTCAGTCCACGGACCACCACATTGATGGAATCCTGGTCATATTGGTAGCTGTAGTCGCTGGCCGCTCCTACCAGGCGGATCTGGCTGGTATTCAGCACAAAGGTCCTGTTCTCCAGAGGCTCCACCTTCATAATTATCTTGATCTCCCGTGTATCGCCGGACAGCTGCACGCCCTCAGGCAGATACTGGGACAAATCCACAGTCACTTCCTTGTCAGCAAAAGCGCCGTCCATGTTCAGCTCTGATTTCGGAATCTTGATGGAGGTGATTCCCGCCAGTGTGGACTTAAGGCCCACCACTTCCACGGAATTCACGTTGGTCTCAACTCCAGTAAACCGGTAGCCGTCAGCCACCCTTCCCTCAGTCTCGAAATCCAGAGGCAGGGTCTTTACCTTCAGAATGGCCAGCTCATAGTCCACCTCCGAACGGTTCAGGGTCACCCGCTCATCCTGAAGCAGTTCATCCAGTTTATTATCATTGGCGTCATAAAAAATGGGCTTGGCCGTTCCAGACAGATTGCTGGTGGCATTGTCCGTATCTATCTCAATTCCCACGCTGCTGATCTGGCCCACCTTTGAAACCGGGCCGCTAACATATACATAAGTGGGTGAAATGGTGGCTGTTCCCACATTATAGCCTTCTTCCGGCTGCCCAATGGGAATTACTCTCAGGTCAAAGGGCTTGCGCTGCAGGTCCTCAGTGGTCACCCGGACCACGCCCGGTTTCGCCACCGGCGGATTGCCGATAAACAGGTTCTTGTGGCCCTGCACCTCCACATAGACCGGCACCGCGCCTGTTGGTTCATAGAGATCCGCCAGATCGATGTAGGCCCGGAAATCCGAGGACTTAACCAGCGCCTCATCCAAAGTCTGCACCTTGTAGCTGACAGTCACGGTGTTCTTGCCGCCCTGGATCTCATAGGTCAGATTGCTGGACTCCAGCACGCCTTCATTTAATATGTCCAGAGGCACTTCCCGCGAGCCGGTGACTTCCGGATTGGAGATATTTACCACCGCCAGCCATACAAAGAAAGCCAAAAAGACAGAAAGTATTTTAAGCCCCAGATTATTAGTCAGCTTTTCTTTCATTTTTCAGCCTTCCCTTCCACAACTTAAACCGGCCTGCGCCCTGGCCCTGTCCCTTTACAGTGGACAGCATGCCTCTCAGGCCTTCTGCGTCGCTTATTTTAGTCAGAGTACCTCCTTCTGCTACCGTCACTCTTCCGGTCTCCTCAGAGACCACGATTGTGACGCTGTCTGTCACTTCACTGACTCCCATGGCCGCCCTGTGGCGGGTGCCCAGATCCTTGCTGATGTTCATGTTATCAGACAAGGGCAGGTAGCAGGTTGCTGCTGTGATGCGGTTGCCCCGTATGATCACAGCGCCGTCGTGAAGCGGAGTGTTATGTTCGAATATATTGATGATCAGCTGGCTGCTGAGCTGTCCGTTGATCTCAATGCCCGTGCGCTCGATCTCCTTTAAGGAGTTCCCGCGCTCGATCACCATCAGCGCGCCGGTCTTGACCTTGGCCATCTCGAAAGTAGCCCTCACCAGTTCATTGATGGTTCTGTCGTTGAACCCCTGATTCTCCTTGCTGTCGTCAAATGACAGGATGCTGGAGATCAGGTTCTGGCTTCCCAGCTGCTCCAGCGCCTTCCTCAGTTCCGGCTGGAACACGATCAGCAGCGCTGTAACTGCGATACCCGTGGTATTCTTGAGAATCCACAATATGGTATTCAGGTGCAGCACGGCAGCAAACACAGTAAATACGAGAATTACAACCAGACCTTTTAACAGCGTCCACGCCCTGGTGTTCTTCACCCAGAACAGAATCTCATAGACCAGGAAGGTAATGATTGCGATCTCCAGCAGATTGGTCAGGGATATGATTCTGGGAAGCAGTGACAACCAGGAATATGCCTTTTCCATTATCTCCGCCATGCTCTCACCTCCTTTTCTAATATAATTCTATCTAAATCCAGTATCCGTCATGCACGGTCCCTTGAACTGCGCTTGCGGGTATTGATCTTTTGTACCTTCACATCCGGCGTGCTCACCGTCATCTTGGGCACGGCCTTCACATAGTAGTAATAATCATCGTCCTCAAACTGGACAAACTCCGTTCTGGTGTAATCCACGCTGAAGATAAAGAAGTCATAGACAACGGCCAGCAGGGCCGACAGCCCGATGCCTGCCAGCACCTGTCCGGTTGGGAAGGACACGCTGAACATAAAATCGCCTACAAAGATCACAAGCAGCTGCGCTACAGAGCCGGCCACAATGGCGATGAGCCAGGAATAATCCAGGGACAGACGCCGGATCAGGTACACCACCAGGATACCCACCGCACAGGTGGCGATCATGGCTATCATGTTCTCATTGAACACAACGGACTTGATGATCTGGCTGTACTTCTGAACAATGTCCACCGAGGTATCACTTGTCAGCACGCCTGCATTCTGCTTCACATACATCAGCAGATAATACAGGAACACGCCGCAGCTCACCGGAATCACCCCCGCCAGGCTTCCCCCCAGTCCCACCAGCAGCGGAACCGCATAGGGCACCTTCAGCAGAAATGCCAGAGGCGTCAGCACCATCAGGTAGGAATCCCCGGGCTTAAAACCGTAGTACAGGATAGCTACCACCAGAATCAGCACCAGCACAATCAGGGCCATCTCAAAGGACACTGCGTAGATGTGGGCGATCATGAAGCAGCCTGCCAGAAATACCGTGGTCCCGCTTGGAAGCAGGGAGCAGACCAGGGCCAGCACCACCGGTATCAGCGGATTCTTAAGCTTGGTCATATAACCCAAGTTGGCGTTGATGCTCACAAATGTTACAAGTGCAAAAAAGAAGCGCACCACCGGCTGTATCACAATGTTGAATCTGGCGTAAACAGCCTTTAAATGTTCTTTCCATACCAGGAGACTTGTCATACGCTTCTCCCTCCTTTATGATTCACCTTTTCCGTCTTTCCATAACGCTTGACCAGGTGTTTTAGTTTAGCCCCGTACATAATCTGGACCCTGGAGGCATGGTCATACCGTTTGGCATAGATTATCCAGGTAACCAGGAGGTAAAATGCCAGCCCTCCCAGGTAATAGGCTCCCCACATCTTCGCCAGCTCAGTCATCTCATCAAAAGCCATGGCCTGCAGCAGTTCTTCCAGTTTATACAGTACCCACAGAAGCAGTACCATCAAATAAGAAAAGGTATACCCGAAAAAGGAACGGAACAGCTGGCCGCTGATATAGTCCCCTTTAAAATAACGGTTTATAGAAAATAATTCCTTGCCTTCCTTTTTTTCGAACATGGCAAGTTCTGCCATATAGCGGACTTTTTCTTCGTTTAGCATAGGTACTCCTTGTAAATTGTGGCAACATATCAATTGACATACCGTTTTAGTATACCACATCTTTTTTGTTTTTGCGACACCTAATACAAATTTTAAGATTTTGTAATAATACATCCCCTTCTCCGCCATCTGAAAAAGCCGCTCAAAGCCTGGTTTTTTCTGCACTGGGACACCTGGTAAATGATCATAAAAGCCCAGCCTGTCATGATGCCCGCCGCCACTGCCCGGATACCCAGGCGGCCGATCAGACAATAGGAAATGATGACCCGCACAGGAATCTGTATCAAGGTTGCAGCCAGCGTGGCTTTCAACTGGCCCAGCCCCCTGAACAGCCCCTGGAAGGAGTTGCAGAACACGGTCATCACATAGCCAAAACACATCAGCCGCAGGTACTGCCGCCCCACCGCAGCCACGCCCTCGTCCCACTGGTCCAGAAACAGCGCAATCAGACCGTCCATCCCATTGTAAACAGCCAGGGCCGTCACTGTACTGTTGATCAGGCCCATGCAGAGGGCTGCCGTGAAGCCGCTGGCTATGCGTCCCCGCTTCTCTCCCGCCCCCTCATTTTGGGCCGTGAATACCGTCAGGGCCGATGCCAGGCTGTTCCCCGGCTCCAGCACATAGTTGTCGATGATACAGGTGACATTGAAGGCGGCCACAGCATCCACTCCCTGGGTATTAACCGCCGCCTGGACCAGAATCCTGCCCACATAGAGGACGGTCTGCTGCACTGCCGATACGGAGCTGAAGCGGATGGTTTTCTTCAGCATGGACAACTCCCATGCAAGCTCCCTGGCCGAGAACCGCAGGAAGGGCACCTTGACAGACAGATATACTGCCAGAAACACCGCGGAGACTGCCTGGGAAATCACAGTGCCGTAAGCAGCGCCCCTGATCCCCATGCCCAGCCGCCCCACCAGGAACAGGTCCAGAAGGATGTTCACCACAGAGGAAATGATCAGCGAAAACAGGGGCGCCGTGGAATTGCCCACAGC
>URUZ01000283.1 GCA_900551225.1 uncultured Clostridium sp. | reverse complement strand
CCTCTAGTGTCTCTAAATCAATTGCTTTTATAATTGAACGATCCCTGGAATTGTTATAGCCATAAAGCAAATTACCAGAAATGTATCGCTGATTAAAAATTGTAATTTTTTTCCTGCTTTTGATCAAAAAACTCGAATCATATATAATGATTTCACTGTTCCCGCCCTCTATTTGTGAAACGCAAATCAATTGGTCTTTATACTTAAAATGCGAATATGTTCTCATTACCCCAGGAAGAAGATCATCTGGAAACTGCCATGAATGATAGTTACCAGCGTCGTCCTTGTCATTAAAGATAAGATTTGTACGCATTGAATTGATAAACAAGTATTCTCCAAATAAATTAGCCTTATTATTCAAAGCATATACCTGCTCATCATTCTCAGCATGTGTTAAATCCTCCCCAGAAATCTCAGGAGAGGATTCATTGCTGCTGCAGGCACATAGCCCTAAACATAATAACATAATAGAAAAAATTTTACGGATAAAAATCTGCACTTTCATAGCCTCCATACAGCAGCTCATCGATAACTCTTATATATACCGGATTCTATATCAGACTGGCTGAATCCATTGCTGTCCTTAACCCCAAAACCAGAACCGTCTTTATATTTAAAAGGTGTGTTTATCCACCATTTATATATTTCCAACCGTTCAATTCCATCTCCATTCTCCTTCAAATCACCTTTAACCATAAAAAAATCACCGCATTTTTGGTCATCATATCCGTTATTCAGAATTTCTGCGCCAAGGAGATATTCTGGAGAATTACCTTCAATATATATTCTTTTTTCTGTATGACCGTCCTCAAAACGACGCATCTCACCGCTGTTGTCATTGGCAGAATCAATCTCATCATATACCAAAAACCATTCCAGTTCATTTCCATTCCACCTGGAACGGATTTTATAATATCCGTCCTGTTTTAAGTAGTATTCCCATGATCTATCCCAAGTCAAATCGTAAGTATTGGTCGGATAGTAGTCGTTCTGCTCCACATCATACACATCTAAATATTTCCCCGGGTAAAAAAACCGTTGCTCCTGCCGATAATCTTCCAGTCCGTAATCGCGTTTTATTGGCTCGATCAAATACCATTCCGGCTTTCTATGATGTAGCGTCAATTGTTCATCAACATATCCTTTGACCAAAAAACTGTTGCGCTCCGGTTCCATAAATATATATGATAATTCATCCACCGGACGGTGTCCTATTAAAAATATCGATTTTTTTTCTGTTCCTTCCATATAGTACCAACGGGAAAAATCAAATTCTTCATCGTCGGAATCTGTAACCCGGACAATGTAACATTCATTTTCTTTTAACATCCCATTGGCAATATCCTTAGAAATTGCCGGCAATACTACCGCTTGCGGCTGAAGAATGTTTATCTTTCTGACCAATAAAAATCCTATAACGATTATTATAAAACATCCCGTTAATATATATTTTTTCATAGTCAAAACTTTCTCCCTCCACCACCGTGTTTTTTTCAACCACTCCTGCGCGTCCAATTTTGCGGTATATTTGGCCCAATTCAGGCATCATAGCCCACTATGCCTCTTTCATTGGGCCAAATCTCCCACAAAGTGTAACGCACAACTGAAGATAAGCAATTCTCAGACACTAGCTTTAGCGCAGCAGCTCCTCCTCAGTCACCAGCCCGTTCTCCAGCAGGAAGTCCCTGGCCACCTTGGCCCGGTCCTCGCCGATCTCTACCACACGGTAGTTGAGCCCCTGCATTGTCTCATTGTCAATATAGTTATACATGGCAGACAGGGCCTCGTTAAGCTCCGGGTATTTCTCCATGGTATCTCCGTTGACGATGGGAAGCATGAAGTAGGGCGGGAAGAAATGCCGGTCGTCTTCCAACAGGACCAGATCGTATTTCTGCAGCAGTCCGTCAGTGGAGAAGGCGGTGATCACATCCACCTCCTGGGAGTTGATGGCCGTGTACATCAGGGTGCCGGAGAAGTTGTGGATGGATTTGAATTTCAGGCCGTAGGCCTTCTCAATGCCCGGCAGGCCGTCATCCCGGACCGCGAATTCGGGTGAGCAGCCGAAGCGCAGCTGGCCGTTGATATTGATCAGGTCGGAGACCTTGGACAGGTTGTACTGCTCGGCAATCTCCTTGGAAACAGCCAGCACGTAAGTATTCTCAAATCCGAAATTGGTCAGGGTGTCCACATTATAGCTGTCCTTCAGCCCGGTGGCCACCAGGTTGTAAGCCTCATCCTGGGTAAGGCCCGGCTTGGCTGCATTTCCTAGGACGGTGCTGTAGATAGTTCCCGTGTATTCCGGGTAGAGGTCAATATTGCCGCCTTTCAGCGCGTCAAAGGCGATCATGGTACCGCCCAGGCCCAGCTTCCGTTCCACCTTCAGGTCGGTTTTGGCCTCGATCAGATCGGCCATCATATTGCCGATGATCACACTCTCTGTGGCATCCTTGGAGCCGATGCGGATATCCGGCTGGGAGGAGAAATGCTGCATGGTGACCATGACGATGGCCGCGCAGATCAGAGCCGCAGAAGCCGCCAGAGTTACCTTTTTCTGCTGTTTTTCCTTCTTCTCGCGCTCAGGTGTCAGCTCGGAGACGGCAAGGCGCAGGGAGATGGGGGTCACAGCCTTCTCCACTCTGGCCATGACAAAGTCCATGAGCAGAGCCAGAAGGCAGGCCGGAATGGCTCCTGCCAGGATCATGTTGGAGTTGTCCGTCTGGATACCGCTGATTACCAGAGTGCCCAGTCCGCCGGCTCCGATATAGGCGGCGATGGTCATCAGCCCTACGGCAGTTACACTGGAAATGCGGATGCCCGCCATGATGACCGGAAGGGCCAGCGGAAGCTTGACTTTAAACAGGATCTGCCGGTTGGTCATACCGATGCCTCTGGCAGCCTCGATCATATCCGGGTTGATATTCCCAAGACCTGCGCAGGTATTTTTTAAAATGGGAAGAAGGGAGTAGAGCACAACCATGAATATAGCCGTGTTGGCTCCGATTCCCATGTATGGTACCAAAAAGCCCAGGATCGCCAGGCTGGGGATGGCCTGTACCACATTGGCGATGCCAAGGACCGGCTTCTGTACCTTGATCCGGTCCGCAATGAAGATACCCAGGGGGATACCGATGATGATTGCAGCGGCAACGGAGAGGATGGCCAGGCGGATGTGGCTTAACAGCAGGCCGCCCACATATACATATTGCTGGGAAAGGTAACTGATCAGTCCGCTCATACTTCTACCTCCTTAAGTTCATCCATGATCTCAGAATCCACAAACTGGCTGGAGAGGGCAGTCACAAGGCTGGTGTTGGTCACAAGTCCCTTTAAAACCCCGTCCATATCCACCACAGGTATGGCGGAGACGTCATGTTTGCGGACCATATGAAGCAGCTCCACGATGCTGGTATCCGGCTGGGCCGTTACCTTGGGGTCTACCATGACACAGCTTACCGGCAGATCCTTGTCCGGGGCCCGCAGAATGTGGCGGGGCCGTACCAGGCCCATCAGGCAGTTGTCCTCGTCCACCACCATCAGGCTGTTGACCTTCTGGATACGCATCTTCTCAATACATTTGAGCATGGGGATGTCCGGGCTGGTGGAAACAGGGGACGGAATCATGATATCGGCGGCATGTATGAATTCCGGGCTGGACCAGATACGGTTGCGGCCCACAAATTCACTTACAAAGCCATGGGCAGGATTCTTCAGCACAGCCTCAGGCTTGTCATATTGAAGGATATCCCCCTGGTACATAATGCAGATCCGGTCTGCAATTTTAACTGCTTCATCCATATCATGGGTAACAAATACGATGGTTTTTTTCAGATGTGCCTGAAGATTTACCAATTCATCCTGAAGTCCTGACCGGGTAATGGGGTCCAGAGCGGAAAAAGGTTCATCCATTAGGATGATGTCGGGATTGGTGGCAAAGGCCCTCGCCACGCCTATACGCTGTAACTGTCCGCCTGAGAGCTGGACGGGATAGCGGTCCAGATATAAATCCGGGTCCAGACCAACCATTTTCATCAAGGCCAGCGTGTTCTTTGTGATATCATCATCGGGCCGTTTCTCCAGCCGTGGAATCACCTCAATGTTCTGGCGCACCGTCATGTGGGGGAAGAGTCCGGTCTGTTGGATTACATACCCCATGGTCCTGCGCAGCGCGATGGGGTCCGTTTCTTTAATGTTCTTGCCGTCAATGAGAATCTCGCCGTCCGTTGGTTCAATGAGACGGTTGATCATCTTCAGAGTGGTGGTCTTTCCGCAGCCGGAAGGACCGATTAATACCACGATTTCACCGTCATATATGGTGAAATTAATATGTTTCAATACCTCGCTGCTCTTGTAGGATTTGGAAACATTGCGGAATTCAATCATGATGTTCAGCCTCCTTTATTGTGAATTTGGTTGATTGATTTAGACATTTCCGACTATTCAGATAGATAATGGAAATATAGAAATTAATAAAATTATAACACAAAAAGCATTTTATGTAAAACAAAAATTGTGAGTTAGGTATAAATATGTTAGATATTGTAGAAATATGGACCGCAAGAAAGGTGAAGACAGAAAACATAATATCCTATAAAATGATAATGGAGGTAAACACATGAGTACAAATTTAGATACAATTCAGGAGGTAATCGACTGTATTGATGCAGATCTGGGAGAAACGCTGAATCTGGATTCCATTGCTGTTAACACCGGATATTCCAAATATCATTTGAGCAGAATGTTCACAGCGGTTGTGGGGTTTTCGCTGCACCACTACATCCGGAGGCGGAGGCTGACCGAGGCGGCACAAAGGCTTGTTTTTACGGACAGACCGATTACGGAGCTTGCCTTTGAGGCGGGCTATGAAACACAGCAGTCTTTTACAAAAGGATTCAGGGAATTATACAAGTGCAGCCCGCAGGCCTATCGGAAAAGAGGGGACTTTTATCCGCTTCAGCTGAAGCTTGAGGTGGATGGGAGAGATTGTCTAAAGGGGGACCGGATTATGGAAGTAACAACAGTGGACAGCGGCAGCATATATCTGATCGGTATCAGGAAAAATACCCGCTTTGGTTTTCACGTCATCGGGCAGTGCTGGAGACAGCTTCATGCCAGGAAACATCTGATCCATGACCGGAAAAACAGGGAGTTCCTCATTGGACTTAACGACTACACGTCGTGGAATGTCAATGATGAGAAGCAGCCGGCCTTCGATTACCTGGCAGCCGCGGAGGCGGAGGCGCCAGGAGAACCGCCGAAGGGAATGGAGTGCAGGGAACTGCCGCCCAGCCGCTATATTGTCTTTCGTTTCAGAGGGAGAAATAAGGACAGCCTGCAGCCTGTGGCAGACTATATCTATAAAGAGTGGATTCCCCGGTCCACCTGCCGTTTAAACGAACACGCCAGATATGATTTTGCCAGATACGGGGAAGCTGGAGATGAGGAAGGGAAGAGCGTGATTGAGTTCTGGGTTCCGGTTTTATAAAGGTTTACTAAGTGGGAGACAGTGATTGCGGTACCCATCCTCATGCTTATTATCAAGCTGGCGAATCCGTTCGTCTGCTTCCTTATTTACTTTTAGCTGTCTTTCTTCTGCGGGAATATCGCCCCAGGTTAAAGCCAGATTGCCAAGCGCTTCATAGAAATCCCAGATACTTCGCTCCAATGAAATGAGAGAGGTCCCAAGCAGTTTCAGCTGATGTTCGATTACAGTCAGTGTTTTACCCGAAAATACCGGCATTCTTCTGCCCTTCTTGCTTAAAAAAAACCAGGTTTTAAGAATTTCATCTTTTGTGTCAACAGACGGATTCATAAAGACTGCGTCCTGTATGGATCTGGCTCGTATTTGTTCCAGGTTGCGGTACGGTGCAGGTAGTCCGGGCTGATGGCAGCCGGAGGTGTCAATGTGTTCTCCCTTACGTTTTGTGTATAAGGCGTGAGAATCCTGGAAGCTCTTAAATACAATGCTGCCTTTTTCATTGTCCAGGTGCTGCGTACTAAAGACCTGATAATCATTGCCCTCGACTGTTGTCAGTACATCGCCCTGCTCGGGAGGGGTTCCGGCCTTGCCATTGAAGGGAAGCAATTCCGGAGCGGAAGGATGGGAATGTTGATTATGGATTCCGGCTGAAATAACAATCTGGACATCCAATGCACCATATTTGTAGAACAAATCAATCAATTCACTGTTGGTGCCGGTTGAACTGCCATGATGGGAAGCCATCAATATCACCGTTTTCCCTGGGATCACATCGGCATAATTATAGAGAAGCAGATCATTCACGGACCTGTCTCCAGGCAGGATGACGACCACATTCTCTGTACTGAGAACAGAGACCAATGATACGTCATTCAGATCCCGCGTCTTTTTCCCCTTCTGCATCTCGCCGTCCGGAACGTTGAGTTCTTTAAGTCCGGTAGGGGTCAGATCCGGAGGCGTCAGATAAGGTTGATCGGATATTTCCATTGTCCTGTGATACAGGACAGCAGGGTAGGTTTTATCCAGCTTTCCATTGGCAGTATGGTCCGCATGAGGATGTGTGATGATTGTTACAACCTGCTTAGGAGTAATCCCTTGCCGCGGAATATGTTCTGCTAAAACCTGGCTTCCCAGCGCTTCCAGGCTGCCCTTCTCAATGGGCTGCCCCTGGCTGTATGCATTTTCTAACCGCGCAGCGTCATCCGCAGCCGCAGCTGCCATCAGAGCTGCGGTTTGCAGCCGGTCATCGTCTCTTTGATCAGAACGGGGACGGGCGAAATGGTTGTGTTTATCTGCCAGAAAATGGGGGACATTGACAGCATTAGGCCCTAAATCAACTAGGCCGTAAGAGTCTGCCTGGTTGCTGGAGACCAGTACGGCATTACCTTGCCCAACATTGATAAAATCCACCTTATATGCAGTATCTCCCCTATTATTGGGGTCGGACCCGCGTTCCTGCGTTTTAATTGTAAGATATGCATTCATATCTTTATATGCAGCAAAATGATATACAGACGGTTTCTCCAGCAGGGCAGCAGCAGACTCCGAAGAAAAGCTGCTCTCTGACACCTGGGCATAGGCAGGGCCGTCCAGGTACAACGTTGCATAAGCAGCCTCAGCATCAGAAAAAGGCAGATTGAGCTGGTCATGGATAAAATCTATTATATTAAACAGAGGTTTCAAAACACAGGCGATTTCAGGTGCATAATCTGAAAGATCTTCATATTCGACATAAGTTGGAAGATAGTCCAGAAAATAGCTGGCGGAGTACGGGGGCGGCAGAGTTTCATTCGGAGCTGACTGCAAAAAGTCCAATTGTTGGGATAACTGGTCCATTTGCTCCCAGGTAATTCCTACACCGCTCCCTTTGCGGTCATTCACAAAAAAATTGATCAAATCCATTGACATTTCTACCGGTGACTGTGTATCTGGGAAATGGTCGATCACTGCTGCCCTCTGGATAGTATTCTGAACCATTGCCTGATTCCCAATGACAGCGGGCAAATCTGCCCCTTGCCGCCTGCTTTCCAGTTCAGGAGGCCCCATCTGATTTTTTAATGTACGTTTGCCGTGTTTTTGTAGGTTCAGTTCCATAACGAATCCTTTCTTAAATTAATTCCAGTTGAACAGTTATCTCCAGTATTATTATACCTCCTGCTTTTTATAAGCGGTTCACACTTTCCCTAAAACCATAGAGACATTTCCTAAAATGTATGCTACAATCAATTCAAGAATAGGTACTACCTATATTTTACTACCTATATTTAAAGAAAAGCCCCCTCATATACGTTCAGGGGAGAGATAAAGGAGATAATCTATGAGGACATTGTCGGAGTTAAAGGATCTGGTGGCCTGCGGCAAGGGGGAGATCCCCTGTGACTGGAAGTTGGCCAACGTACAGCTGGTGAACGTGTATTCCGGGGAGATCTATCCCACGGACATCTATATAAGAGGGAAGCGGATCGTGTCCATTGAGCCGGGGGCCGGGCTGGAAGCACTTCAGGTCAGGGACTGCCATGGAATGTACGCCATTCCGGGCATGA
>URUZ01000282.1 GCA_900551225.1 uncultured Clostridium sp. | reverse complement strand
CCTATTACATATTATACATCAAAATATCTGAAAAGTATAGTGAAATGATTAAAAAAATCGAATTATTGCAATTGTATTACCGCAAAACATACAACATTCCGTGAATAGTGCCTGGGTAAACGGCCTTCATATTACTGCGGGTCCATGGCCTGACGGATACGCACTCCGGCCACAGAAGCAGCCAGGCCGCCCTCTCCTGTCTCCTTCAGGGAGACGTCCATTTTCTCACCGATCTCCCGCATGGCGTCAATAACCTGGTCAGCCGGAATCTTGCTGATGATCTTGGCAAGAGCCATATCTGCCGCCGCCATTGCCCCCACGGCGCCGATGACGTTGCGCTTCACACAGGGCACTTCCACCAGTCCGGCCACGGGATCACACACCAGCCCCAGAAGGTTCTTAAGAGCAATTGCCGCCGCCTGGGTAATCTGGTAGGGCGTGCCTCCGCGCAGAGCCACCATTGCACCTGCCGCCATGGAGGAGGCCGCTCCCACCTCAGCCTGGCAGCCTCCGGCCGCTCCGGCAATGAAGGCTCTGGTTGCGATGACCTGGCCGATCCCCGCAGCCACATACAGGCTCTTTAGAATCTCATCATCAGACACCTCATGGGTTCTGTAATAGGGAATCAGCACAGCCGGCAGCACGCCGCAGGAGCCGGCTGTGGGCGCGGCTACAATCCGCTTCATACAGGCGTTGGACTCGCCCATCTCCAGAGCCTGGCCGATTACCTGGGCCATAAAGTCCCCGCACAGCGTGTCACCCTTTTCACGGTAGTGTTCCATCATGCGGCCCTGACCACCCACCAGCCCGCTGGGAGATTTGATTCCCCCGTCATAGCTCTCAGAGGCCTGTACCATTGCCTCCCACATTTTCCTCATCTGTTCAAAGGATTCCTCCTGAGACACCTTCCGCTCGTCGCAGTCGTCAATCAGAATCGCTTCATAAAAGTCTACCTGATGCTCCTGGCAGTACATTACAATGCTTTCCAGTGATGGATACGCCATATCCTTCCTTCTCCCTTCTCAAACTCAGTCTCCGATATTCAGGCAGGTTACCTTGATGATACCCTCCACCCTGCGCAGCCAGTCAATGGACTCCTGGGGAATGTTCTGGTCGGTCTCAATCACCATCACCGCATAACCTCCCCGCTTGTTTCTGTACAGGTTCAATGTGGCAATGTTGATGGATTTGTGGGCCAGCATGGACGTAACCTCAGCCACATGGCCCGGCTGGTCCATATTGTGCACCACCAGCGCCGGGCGTTCCCCCGTCACATCGATCTGGATACCGTCCACCTTATTGATCATGATCCGCCCTCCGCCCAGGGAGGAGGCCTGAACGCTGAGCTCCCGTCCAGAAGCGTCCCACACCTCCAGCAGGGCGGTGTTGGGATGGGAGCCGCGGATATTGCCCTTCACAATATCATAAGCCATCCCCGCCTCGTCAGCTGCCTTAAAACTGTCCGGTATGCGGATGTCGTCGGGCGCCATGCCCAGAAGTCCCGCCACCAGCGCTTTGTCCGTGCCATGGCCTACGCCTGTTGCGGCAAAGGAGCCGGACAGGGTGATGGTGGCCCGAAGGGGCACGGAGCCAAGGAGTTTCTTCGTAATCAGACCGATACGCACTGCCCCGGCCGTGTGTGAACTGGACGGACCCACCATGACAGGGCCCAGAATGTCAAACACATTCATGCTTTGAATCCTCTCTTTCAGCCTTTTATCTTCTTTCTCAAACGGACGCCTCCGCGGTTCACGGAAGCGTCCGCAGCAGTTTCTCAAAATATTCCGGCAATGGCGCCATGAATTCCATATACTCCCCGGTCCTGGGATGATGAATCCCCAAAATTCCTGCATGGAGCGTCTGCCCCTCCAGTCCGGGCACCGGGCACCGGGCCGGTCCATACACCTGGTCACCCAGCAGCGGATGATGGATGCTTGCCATATGAACGCGGATCTGATGGGTTCTGCCTGTCTCCAGCCTGCATTCCACATGGGTATACTGCTTAAACCGGTTCAGCACCCTATAGTGGGTCACTGCTTCCCGGCCGTTTTTATGGTTGATGCTCATTTTCTTGCGCTCGTTGGGATGACGTCCGATGGGTGCATCAACCGTTCCCTCATCCTCCTTCACCACGCCATGGACAATGGCCTGATACCGCCTGGTAATGGAGTGCTCCTTCAGCTGTGCAGCGATGCTGTTGTGTGCCATATCATTTTTGCAGGCTATCAGGACACCTGTTGTATCCATGTCGATTCTGTGGACTATGCCGGGCCGCAGCACGCCGTTGATCCCCGACAGCTGGTCCTTGCAGTGGTACATCAGCCCATTGACCAGGGTCTGGGTGTAGTGTCCGGCTGCCGGATGAACCACCATTCCCTTGGGCTTGTTGATCAGAATAATATCCTGATCCTCGTAGAGAATCTCCAGATCCATTGGCTCCGCCAGAATCTCCGGCTCCACTGCCTCCGGAACCTCCAGCTCCACGGCATCCTGGTCCTGCACCACATAGCTGGCCTTCTCCGGTTTCCCGTTGACCAGCACCTTGCCGGCCTTTTGCAGCTTCTGTAAGTAGGAGCGGCTCATGCCGTCGCAGACCAGGCTCAGATATTTGTCAACCCGTACTCCGCAGTCCTCCTCAGATACCAGAAATTTTTCCATCACGCCTCCTGATCATCTTTTTTGCGGTGGGAAAAGCAGGCCAGTTCCTCCTCCTTATAATAGAAGAATACCAGCAGAATCAGCAGAAATGCCGCAATGGTCACATAGCAGTCCGCCACATTGAAAATAGGGAAATTAATCAGTTTAAAATACAGGAAATCCACCACATATCCCTGGGTAACCCGGTCAATCATATTGCCCACCGCTCCGGCGGCAACCATCATTAGGCATACGGCCATGGGCATATAGCGTTTGACCAGCGGCATTTTCCAGAGCAGGTATAAAACTGCGCTCAGAACAGCAATGGCGATGACGAAAAAGAACAGCTGCCGGCCCTGCATCATGCCAAAGGCAGCTCCCCTGTTCTCCGAGTACAGGAACTCGAACACACCATCCCATACCGGCACGGGGCCGTTGCTCATAAGATATTTTACTGCCAGGCCTTTGGTCCACTGGTCCAGTCCCACCAGGATTACAAAGCCGATGAGAAAGCTGACAAAAAACGAACGTTTTTCCTTCATATTGTTAATTACTCCTTTGTATCCATAATGTATTCCAGGCCCATTTCCATCTCCGCCTCAGACACCGTGCGGTCCACAAACGCCTGGCCCACCTCTGACAGCAGGACAAATTTAACCGTTCCTGCCTCCATTTTCTTGTCGCTTCTGGTGGTACTGATCACATCCTGGGGATTCAGCCTTCCTGCGGTTAGGGGCAGGCCGAACACTTCCATGGTGCTGCGGATGTCATCTGCCTCCTCCATGGTAATCAGGCCGCGGCCTGCGCTGATATATCCGGCGGCAATGCAGCCCAGCCCCACACAGTGACCGTGGAACATAGTGAATTCTTTTAATTTTTCCACTGCATGTCCCAGGGTATGGCCGAAATTCAGCAGCGCACGTTCCCCCTGCTCCGTCGGGTCCTGTTCCACCACATCCCGCTTGATGCGGTTGCTCTCCAGAACCATGGACTCACAGACTGCCAGATCCCTGGCTTTGATCTCATTGCAGTTGGCCTTCAGCCAGTCATAGTATTCCCGGTTCTTGATCAGTCCATGCTTGATCACCTCGCCCATTCCGGAAGAAAACTGCTGTTCTGTCAGGGTTTTTAAGGTCCCCAGGCTGGTGTATACAAGACGAGGCATGTGAAATGCGCCCACCATGTTTTTGTAGGCCTGAAAATCCACTCCGGTCTTGCCGCCGATGCTGGAATCCACCTGGGACAGCAGGGTGGTGGGAATCTGGATGAAGTCAACGCCGCGAAGGTAGGTGGCTGCCGCGAATCCGCACAGGTCACCTGTGACGCCGCCGCCCAGGGCTACCAGAAGATCCTTCCGCTCAAACCTGCTTAGAATCAGATGCTCATACAGCTTCTGAACCGTTTCCAGGGTTTTGTACTCCTCCCCAGCCGGGAACGTGAATACAGAAACCCGCTTACAGCAGCCTTCCAGAATATCTTTAACCTCATTAAGGTAAAAGGCGGCCACATTGGAATCCGTGACGATACAAAGATTCCTATCGCCCACACCCAGTTTGTCCACCTCTCGTTTCAATGCCTTAAAATCAGGCTCCATCACAATATTATAAATTGGTTTGCCATCTCTGCTGACGGCCATACAATTTGACATAGCAGTACCTCCTCATCAGTACATGATACCGTGCACAACGATGAACCGCACGCTTTGCGAACGCTTCACCGTGCACAACAAATGGGCAGACAAGACGCGTCTGCCCCATCCAGATATATGTGGATTTCTTTTGTAATAATTCCCTGTTATCAGACATATTCCTGTTATAACCGGATATTCAGCCCGGAGATGTTCTCAATCGCGCCTCCGGCTGCAAGGATGTCCTGAAAATCGCCTGACAGTTCCACGGAATCCGGCGTCGCGATGAAGATATAGTTGGATATCTTCTGCAGATTGCCGTTCATGGAATAGGTGGCCCCAGACGTAAAGTCGATGATCCGCTGCGCAATCTCTGTATGTATTCCCTCCATATTTAGAACCACTGCCTTGCCGGCCAGCAGGTAATCACATATGTCCCGGGAATCTTCCATAGAGGTCGGCTTAATCATCGTAACCTCCATGCCACGTCTCATAGGTACCACTTTGGGATTGGGTCTTCCTAAAAACCTAGTTTTGCTCTCCGGTTCTTCATCGTCATCGTAATCGGCAGTTCTTTTGGAAAACAGGCTTTTTTTAGGAGCCTCCTCTTCAAAATCATCATCCAGGTAATAGTCGTCGTCCTCTTCGTCGTCGCCGTTTAATCTCATGGTATCCATTAACTTGCCCAACAGACTCATTTTACTCTCTCCAATCTCTATTCAGGCGCCAGATACAATTCACGCCCTATCGTATACCGAATATACTGGTACCGACTCTGATAATGGTTGCACCCTCCTCCACGGCTACTTCAAAGTCTCCGCTCATACCCATTGAGAGCACACCCATAGTAACATTATCAATGTTTTTGCGGTCGATGTCAACAGAAAATTGATATAATTTTTTAAAAATTCCGCGATTTTCCTCAGGATTTTCTACAAAAGGTGCAATTGTCATGAGACCTTTTATATGTACATGGGGAAATGCGGCGATTTTTCGGATAGCCTCCTCTGTTTCCTCCAGGAAGAATCCATATTTGCTCTCCTCTTTGGCCACATTGACCTCCAAAAGAACATCCACATCAATCCCTTTTTTCGCAGCCTCGGTCTCAATCTGCTCCGCCAGACGCATGGAATCCACAGAGTGGATCAATGCTGCTTTGCCGATTACCTGGTGCACCTTGTTGCGCTGAAGATGGCCGATCATGTGCCACTTAGCATCAGGCTGCAGCACCGGTTTCTTCTCCAGGATCTCCTGAACTTTATTCTCACCAAAATCCCTGGCCCCCGCCTCATAGGCCTCCAAAACCATGGCGACCGGCTTGGTCTTGCTCACCGCCACAAGGGTCACTTCTTCCGGATTACGCCCTGACCTGCGGCAGGCCTCCTCCATGCGCGCTCTTACTTCCTCCAGCTGTTCCTTTATCATATTCCAATTAACCTCCTTGTTACGAGCATTTAGCGGCCGTACTGTGGCCGCTTACGTGCGATACATGTCACTGGCACTTAGCATTCCAACACTATTGGTATAGAAGCTTTCCTTCATACACAAGAGAAGCATCCAACACAATATGGTCGTATACAGACAGGCCATAGGCCATACCCCTGGATACAGTGTAATATTCATTATTGGAATCCTTAATCTCAATCTGCTTAAACACGGTATATCCTTTGTTAATATTGTAAACGCCTTTCAGAGATGCCGTCCGCCCGATCTGGTAGCGGTCTGTGGACTCCGGCTTAACCACATAATCTCCTGCCTTGAACTCGCTGCGCTCCCCCATATCCACATAGTAATACTCATCATCTGATGAGTAGATGGTGGTGGGCACAAACACCACGGAGACCTGGCCGTTGTCGTTGACTTCCTTATTAAAGCCCGTATCGGAGCTGTCTCCGCCCTGGGTCATATAATCGATGGGAATCAGATAAAATGTCTTATCCGTCACAGCGCTGATGGGAATCTTCAGCCCGGTGGACTGGTCGGCCACAATCTCAAATTCCAAAAAACGGTCTGAGATAAATTGTTCCAGATATTTTGTGAAATCCAGCTTTCCATAGACCGCGCCGTCTTTCCCGGTAAAAGTGGAGTAATCTCCCACCACGGACATGGAGTTGTCTGCAAGTCTGATCCGCAGGGCCGTCCTCCCGCTGTACAGTTCCCTGTCCTCATCCGACAGCTGGAATACAATGGACCAGTTCTCCGAGGTGACAATCTTATAAGCCGGGACATTGCTGTCAACCCTGGCCCCCGACTGGTTGGATTTCTTGGCATAGCCTGTCCTGTTAAAGCTTTCCGCAGTCACATCCTCAGGCCGCACCCCCTCATAGGAGTCAAATCCGTATGCGACCACCCCCGACACATCGGAGGTCACCTGCTGGAAGCTGACTCCCGCCTGGCTGGCCAGCTGGTCCAGCTGATCCAGTGCGCTGAAGCTGGCATATTCCATCACTGAATTTTCCAGATCATAGCGGTTGTCATAGATTGCTGCAAAATTATCATTCCTGAATGACAGCACAAAGGAGGTCAGCTGCTTCTTTAAGTCACTGAGATTTTCCTGGGACAGGGCATTGGCCCCCTGGGGAGCATCCTTAATCAGGTTCTTCAGGCCCCCTGTCTCGTCAATGGAATAGATCCTTGTGCCAACAGAGGCTCGCTTTCCCTCCTGAAGGTAATAGTTTATGTATCCGGGCCTGTCCGTGTTTCTGATCTGTTCTTCACGCAGGATCAGCCCCGTATAACTCTTATCGTTGACGATGCCGCCCTCCACTACTTCATAAAACTGGACCTTCTCCTTGCCCATGTATGCTAAGACGGAAAATGTCATGTATACGAATATGATCGCGAAAATAATCATGCCCACATTCAGATTCAGGGGTTTGCGATACCGAACAATTTTCTTGTTCTTCTTTTTCGCCATAAGACAAGACGCTCTCCTTCCTGCAAAATTTCATATGAAAAGCTGCCTCCAGGCCCGGCATACTTACACCCTGGCCCGGCAGGCAGCCTTTCTATCCTGTCAGTCATTTTATCACACGTTGATCAATCTGTCTACTGTTCCCATCCAGACGAATAAAGGAACAGATAACTCTATGATTATAATGAAATAACCACATCGCCTCTGGCACACTCGGGAAGCTCGGCGGCATCCAGGGAAATGCTCAGTACGAAGGTTACGTGATACTTTTCACCAATTTTTTTCAAAGTTGTAAAGGTATCGGAAATGTCCGCACCTTCCAGACAAGACAGCTTCAAAAAGCTATCCAGATACATCGTCTCAAGATCGTGGTCCTGGGAGATGATTCCGCATATAAATCCTAAAAATCCTTCACTGCTTGTAATGGGGAATTCATTGACATTAATAAGACGAATTTTATTGTTCAGCTCATACATGTGCTGAGAACTTTTATCCAGATATACAACTGTGCCATTGGCCCCTTTGATGGCTGCATTAGCCATATCTAACAAGTGCTTGGTCTTACCTTTTCCTTTTCTTCCTGCAATAATCTGAACCATACCTATCTCCTCCTTGAGTTATATATGTTGTATAAAAAATCAATTGAGATTATACTAATTATAGTACAAATACCTATGAAACGCAATCACTATTTGACGATTTTAGAAATTATATTTGACATGTTGTCATATAGGCCTGAGCGGCTGTCTGCTTTCAGTATAACGGATATGAATTCATGATCCTCTTTATCGCGGCTGGCCATGATCAGGCAATACCCGGCAGCCTTGGTAGTTCCGGTTTTCCCTCCGAATACGGTAAGCCCCTCAGGAGTCTTTCT
>URUZ01000281.1 GCA_900551225.1 uncultured Clostridium sp. | reverse complement strand
TCCCCGAACCTTCCCGCCCGCAGCCCCTGGCTCTCACGGACGGATGAATCTTACTCCGCCCGCGTACCCTTCCACCCCTAACTCCCCATATACCCAAACCCAAGAAAGAACCCATCATCCCAGCGCCATTGGCATCTTCTATTTTTCATTCTATAGAATCACGTATTTTCGCTTTTCCTTCCCCGCAAAATATATAATATGTGAGCATATTCATTATCATCCATCTTGATGCAGAACGCCTCCTCCAGAGGCTTCAAGCACTGCTTCAGCCCTTCATACAACTCCCGGTTGTTCTGGATCAGCTCTGTTTTATGAAGATTTTCCGGAGTCTCCTCGCCACCGATCATCCGGTTGATACAGCAGGCCAGATGGACACTCAGCCCCACCCGCTTCTCCGGAGGCGCAGTCCCCCCTGTCAATTCCTCAATCCGGGAGACCAGGGAAGGAATCCACCGTTTCACCTGCTCCGGCCCGAAATATTGAAGCCCTTCTGCCAGCTCCATGATAATCCGGTCATTCTCCTCATAGTCAGATTCTTCGGGTAAATCAGCCTGCAGAAGGCTCTTCAGCTTTTCTGCGGGACACTCCAGCACTCTGGTAACGGACACAAAGGGAATCTCCAGCAGCTGAGGGTCAAATGCGCCGATGGTGCAGAGCACGTGGTGCTTCTCATGAATCCGGTTGATCTCGCCCAACAGCGCATCCCGGTCCGAGATGGCCAGGGGGACAATATCCACATTGTCCCAGTGGACCTTCTTCTCCAGATACCGTTTGATCTGAACCGCCCCCCCTTCGCCGCTCATACACAAGGTAATAATCACATTGCCGGACCTGGACCGGTAATAGGCATCGTCCCGCAGCAGCGGCAGCGTATGATAGCGTTCCAGCAGGGAGGAGTAGGCCAGATCCAGGCTGGATTCCAGCATAATCCGCCGGCAGCAGTCCAGTGCCAGCGCTGTAAACGGGAATGCGATCGCACGGATGGGGATTTTCGTCTCCGCACATATGAGTTCAAACATCTGGCGCAGAGAGCCCATATCATAGAGCACCAGCAGACCTGCGCCCCGGTTCCACTCTGATACCGCCTGTTTCAACTCCGGGTAGGCGTCCTTAGTGCTCTTGCTCAGGGGCATGTCGTAATACCCCACCTCCGTGCCGCTGAGAGCCTGGATTACCTGGGCCATGGAGGAAGCCACGCGGTCCCCATGCATGGCAATAAACAGAACGGGATGGACATTCCCCTCTGTCTGGCTGTTTCTGTCGCAGATAAACATGGTCAGGAATACCACCTCATCGATCGGCAGGCGGATGGAGAATTCCCTCTCCAGGCGGCCCGAGAATTTAACTGCAAGGGCATACTCTTCCTTGCAGGTTTCTATCATCTCCATAATCCGGTCTGAGGTCAGCTTCTGGCGTTTCTCATTTCCGCCCAGGGATGTGTTCAAATGCAGGCACAGGCCGTAGAACACCGACACAGGATAAACGCGGCCCAATTCCCGGGAAGCCTGGTCCAGGAATTCGGTTGCCAGTTCCATGATTCTGGGACTGACCAGCTTCGACAGCTGTTCCTTATTTGCCACCTGGGAGACAAGGCTGTTGTGATACCTTTTAAACTCATTTTCCAGGTCAATACCAATGATGGTATGTATATCTTCCCTGGCGATGCCGCGCTCCTTCAGCTCCTGCATCCGCTCCTCAATCCACTCATAAATGGAATAGCTCTCCGGCCTGTGCACCTCCTCCGCTTTGGTACGCATATCCTGATTCTCAGAGAATACATAGCTGACGTTCTCTTTGATAATATCATTTAAATCCACTCTCCGCTTCTTGTACTCCAGCAGCCCGGAGCGGACCTCATTGGGAAAATCAGACATGGCCAGACGGATCTCCTCCTGCTTCCCGTGAAGCCCTCTCACATAGGCATTGGCACAGGCGATGCGGATGTCATTTTTAAGCTGTTTCACATGTCTTGGACAGCGGTACAGCAGCAGAGCCACCATGATCTCCGATGTCAGGCTGAGGGCATGGCTGCTCTGGGCCGCCTCCCTCATGAGAAACTGACGGATCAGGCCAAACCGCTCCGCCAGAGGGCGTTCCTCCAGCAGCGGCAGCGTGATAGTCACAGAAAAACGGCTTTTAAATGGCTCTAATACGCCCTGCTGCATTGTCTCCTCAACGGCGCAGACCACCACGGTCCGCAGATTCCGCTTTTTATCCCCTGAGATCCAGTAGTTATTCTCCACCAGGCTGAGCAGACAGGTTCTGGCCTCCGGGGGCAGCAGTTCCCCGTGATCGATGAACAGCATTCCGTCCTCCGCCTGTTCCAGGCAGGATATTTTGCCCGTGCTGCCGCCGAATATCTCTGCAGTCAGTTGCTCCGGCTGGTCTGCAAAATGAGCGCAGTTGATTTTCACATACGGCGCCTCAGGTTCCAACACGTATTTCTCCACGGCAAAACGATAGATCATAGAAGCCATACAGCTCTTACCGCTTCCGCTTGGACCGCCCAGCAGGCAGTGAAGGCTGTGTTGAGGATAGAGCATGGCTGCCTTGGCCAGCTGCACGCTCTGGCGCAGGCTTCCGTCATGCCCGATCAACTCAGAAAAGCAGGAGTCCTCCCCCTGCTTCACATGGCTTCTGGCGATACGGTAGAGAACCGGCCTCCCCGGACGTTTCTCCACCATCCCTTCTCTCACCAGGGCATTCAGTATGGCGCTGAGATTCGTTCTCTGCATATCCAAACGCCTGCACAGGTACTGGGTAGTTACGCCCTCGCACTCCTCGCCGGCAGACATGCCGGTGCACTGGCGCAGCAGATCCAAAACAATGCTCTTGTTGCTCTTCATGTGGATTCACCTCCGTCCGTCATTTCCCGTGAGACCATTGCCTTTCGCCTGGTCCCCCCTCATCTCATCCCAGCCATCCGCTCAAGGGCATAGTCAAAGAACTGCCTGTAGGACCTGCAGAAGTAATTCCTACCGCTGTCCGTCTCTTCCCTCAAACGCCTGCAGCCGCCTCTGCACAACCCGAAATAGGAACATTTTCCGCAGTCCCCGTGAAGCGTTTCAGAGGCTGCGATAAAGTCCCCGGCAGTCGCACTTTCTGCAAATTCCCCAAAATTGCCTTCCAGCACATTTCCCAGACGCCACCGGTCCAACACATAGAAATCGCAGGGATACACGCTTCCGTCCGCCTCCACCACGTGCTGGACACTGCAGATGCCCCGCATATCGCAGGCCTCCGGCGGATACCCCTTGAGCATCCCCAGATAATTGTCAAAGTTGCGGATCGACACCATGTCTCCATGAAGATACCCGTCATACCACAGATCAAACATCTGGCATAAGAACTGCCCATACGCCTCAGGCAGCAGTGAATATGGCTCGCCTCCCTTCACCGCCCCCTCCGGGTCCAGGCAGGGAATAAACTGCAGATAGCGGAAATCATGCTTATGGCAGAACTGGTAGATCTTTCTGGCATTCATTGCCGTGGCCTGATTCACAACAGTTAAAATATTGTACTCCACATTGAACTTGTCCAGAAGCTCTATGGAATCCATGACGCGGGCAAATGTGCCCTGGCCCTCATAGTCCTTACGGTAGCGGTTGTGGGTATGTATGGTGCCGTCCAGGGATATGCCGGTGAGAAAATGGTTCTCCGCCAGAAACTTCGCCCACTCCTCCGTCAAATGATAGCCGTTGGTCTGTATAAAATAGGTGAGCTTCACCCGTTTATGGTTGCAGCGCTGGGCCAGATCTACAAATTCCCGGTAGAAATCCAGGCCGGCCAGGGTGGGCTCTCCACCCTGAAACCCGAATGTGCACTGCCCATCCGCATAATCCAGGGCTTTCCTGACCAGCGCCTCCCTGACTTCCCCTGACATAAACCCGTAGGAGGGGATCTCCCTCTTGCTCATAAGGTCATGATAGAAACAATAGGTGCAGTTCATATTACACATACCTGAGGCAGGTTTTATTAAAAGTGCTAAGGGGGGCATAGGGCTTTTCTCCTTTTTCAATATCTGTTCTACCTATTGTACAATCCGCGCCGCCATTTGTAAACAGGCCTTCTCAAAATCTAAACAGAAGGAAATTAGCCGTCAGCCCCGCCGCCGTTCCAATCAAAAGCACCAGATCCCCCCGCCGGATCTCCCCCTCCTCTATGGCCTGGCACAGGGCGTAGGGCACGGAGGCGGATATCATGTTGCCGTACCGGGCCACCCTGTTGACGTAGGTGCCCCTGGGGAATCCCAGCCTGGGCATAATGACCTCCAGGGCGCGGCTGGCCTGGTGGGGCACCACCAGACGGATCTCCTTCCGGCTGACTCCTGCCTCTTTTAAGCATCCGTCCACAAAGCCCGGCAGTTTCTTAGCCGACAGCTTCAAGATCCGGCTGCCCTTCATATCAAAATAGTAGTCCTCCCGGTTCTCCTCATTCATGCAGAACACCGGCTTCAGTCCGCCGCCTCCGCGGATCTCCGTGTCATGGGCACCCTCGCTCCAGGTCTTTTGGCAGCTGTAGATGATGGCTGATGCCTCATCTTCCCCCGCAGCAGCGGCCACAAAGGCGCTGGCCCCATCGGAAAACAGCTCATAGCTCTCCTTCTGCCCTGGATTCAGGGCCGCTGATGCAGTGTCACCGGACACGATCAGCACCCGTCTGTACCGCTCCATGCCGATCAGGCAGGACATCACATCCAGGGCCGAGATAAAGCTGGTGCAGGTGGTATTGATATCCATAGCAGGAATCTCCAGTCCCCTGGCCAGACGCTCATGGACCAGCGCCGCGTTGCAGGGAATGGCCTGCAGCGGGGTGGCCATTCCGCATACGATACAGTCCATATCCTCGATTCTCAATCCCGCGGTGTCAAGGGCCTCCTTTGCCGCACTGACCGCCAGATCCAGCAGGCTCTCCCCCGGTCCCAGACGGTACCGGGTCTGGCCGTCAAACTGCTGCTCATGGGCTGACAGTGCATTTCCCCAGCCCAGTAATTTCACCTTGCGCTCCCTCATATGTACCTTCCTTTCTCCTCTGTCAAGTGTGTTCCAGGCTCTGCTGTTCCGGCCTTCTGCGCTCCACCCGCTTCATTTTCCTGCCCCGCACACAGCTGTAGGGCTGAAAGTCCAGCGGTGGCAGAATCACATTCTGGTCACGGGCCAGACACTGGAATTCCCGCCGTACCCTGCGCCTTCCCTGGTCTTCTAAGTCAGCGTATACCGTGATACTGCCCTCCGGCTCCTGCACAATTCTGTAGTCGCCCCGGGCCGTCAAGCAGGCTGCGGACGCCGCGGTCTCCGCTGCTCCCGGGTTCTCATAGCCGCTGTCCGCAAAGAGGATACACCTCCTGATAAAATCAGGGAACACCAGCTTCTCCCTCCCATGGCAGTCCTTAAATGAGAACATGTCGTCCTGCCGCCCCTCGATCTTCTCCAGGGCCAGGAAGGGGCTGCCACAGCCGCAGGGCGTTGTCCGCTCCACCAGTATATCATTCAGCCGGTAGCGGATTATAGGCTGTGCCTTCCGCTCCATATCCGTCACCACCGGCACAAACCGGCGGTCATCCAGATACTCCCTCTCTATGTAGACAATGTCTTCATTCAAATGCAGTGTTCCACAGCTGCAGGTGGAGGCCAGGCAGCCCTCTGTACACTGGTATACCTGATGGATCACAGGCAGTCCGAAGGCCTCCTTCAGCCGCAGCTCGTCCTCCTTCTCCAGCACCTCCGCAATGGAGATCACCACCTGGGGGCGGATATCCAAATTCCCCTTTTTAATGTCATTTGCGACCATCAGAAGCAAGGATGGCTGTCCAGCCAGAACCCGTGGACGAATCTGCTTAAGCCGCTGCCTGTGCTCCTCCATCTCCCGGTAAATGTCGAAGAAATGGAACTGAATGCTTTTAGACTGCACCGCCTGATACAGGTTGCTGTCCGCCCTCATGAAAAAAGCAATGGAACAGGGCTGTAAAATGCTGCCCGGCAGAAACTTGGCCAGAATATACCCGGCCCAGCGGTCCTTCTCATGGTCAGACACCAGAAAAATCCCGCGTTTCCCGGAGGTGCCGGAGCTGAGCCCCACTGTGGTGCCGTTGAGCTTGGGTTCAAAGTCTCTCTCCCGCTCCGCCCGCACAGCAAAATCAAGGGCCTGGTCCCGGTCTATCTGCACTGTGTTGATCTCATTAAAATGTTCCATCATATATGCCTTGTCAATCACAGGATACTGATGAAGCGCCTCCATTCCCTGATAGATATGGGAGTGACCGGACACATACGCCAGATGCTTCTTCAGCTTTTTTTCCTGCCGCGCTTTCAACTCGCTGCGGCTGGAAGGGGGCCTGCGGTATTTATAATACAGATAATATTTCAGTACGGACAGTCGGTCAGCCATAGTCCCTCTCCTTCCCTTTCTGATGGGTAAACACAATCTGAATATCCGGGTAATCGCGCTTCAGTGCACACAGCTGCTGCAGCGTCCTCTTGTAAGCTGCAAAATCCTTCTGGACCAGCCGGGGAATCAGCCGCATATGGAGCGTGGACCGCACCAGATCACCGCCCCAGCAGGCGTCTGCGGCCAGGAACAGCCTGACATCGGGAATCCAGATTCCCATCTGGCCTTTGCAATGACCCTCCAGCACAACTCCGATGATGCTTTGATCCTCCATCAGATCATACACCCGTTCAAAATACCGGCACAGGAAATGTCCGGTGAGCCGCAGGCCAGGCTCTCTGCACTTTAAGGCTGTTTCCGCGCTCGGAACCATATTATCAAACACCAGATTACTCAGTTTGGGACGCCTTAATGCGTCCAGCACCTCGCCCGTGGCTACCAGCTCATAACCGGAAAACTGCCCCAGCCCTCCGATGTGATCCGGGTGGGCGTGGGATAAAATAATGGTTTTCACACTCTCCGGGCAGACGCCATGCTGCGTCAGTTTTTCGGCAGCGGTCTGCCCGGCTTCCAGATGGACGGGAATTAGCAATCTGTACAGTTTCAGGAAGAATCCTCCTTTGAATATCTCTTTGGAATACCCTGTATCATACAATATGTTCCCAAACTGCCGATGCCGGATCAGCGCCGCCGTGGCTGGGAATTCCCGCTTCTCCCAGGGCCTGCCGCGAAAGAGGATACCCAGATTGTTGGTACAGGAGCCGCAGTGGTACAGGCTTACCCGGGTGACGGACGGTCCGCCGGCGGAGACGGCGTCTATCATCCGGGCAGGAGATGCCGCGCATTTCACCCACCACTCCCCATATTCCTTTATAGACTGGGACAGGGTTTTCTCCGGCTCATACCCCAGTATCTTCCTGGCCTTGGTGATGTCCATAGTCTGGGCAAATCCCAGGGTACACACGGTGTACCGTGTCAGCGGCGGTTCCCCGGCCAGGCCCAGGCCCCTGTATACCCGCTCCAGGGCCGCGGCCCCTGCATACACTGTCTCAAAAGGAAGCCTTCTGTAACGGGGCCTCTCACCGATCGCCGCCAGAAACTGCTCCAGCAGGGTCCTGAACTCAGCCGGCTCCCCATTTGTAATATTGAACACCTCTCCTCCTGCCCCCTCAGCCTTCATGGCCAGTTCACAGGCCAGGGCCACATTTTCCACGCTGCTCAGATCCACCAGGTAGCCGCCGTCCCTGAAGAGGGGAATTCCAATGCGGGCGTTGGCCCGGAGCAGCCGCGGCACCAGGCTGGTATCCCCCACGCCGATCAGCCCTCTGGGCCTGAGGATTACAGTCTCCAGCCCCCTGGCGCTCCACCGGCCGATCTCCCGCTCCGCCATCAGCTTGGATTTAATATAGAAATTCAGCTCATTATAGGCCGGGGCCTGCTCCTCCCGGATGTAATACCTGTCCCGCTTCTCCGTGTAAATGCTGGGCGAGGAGACATAGACCAGACGCCTGACCCCATTCTCCCGGCATAGCTCTGCCACCACTGAGGTTCCCAGCACATTGGTTCTGTAGAAGTCCTCCCACTTTCCCCATACCGTGGACAGCGCCCCGGCATGGATCACATACTGCACGCCCTGGAAATATCCGGCGCACTCCGCCCTGTCTGTAAAATCCCCGGGACAGAATACAGCCCCCATAGCTTCCAGCCCCACGCCCTTCTCCAT
>URUZ01000280.1 GCA_900551225.1 uncultured Clostridium sp. | reverse complement strand
AGGTAGAAGGTGTACCGGCAGTAATAAGCGCCGGTGACAAATCCCCAGCTGGTCAGGGCCAGTCGATGGCCTCCTGCATTTCCAAGGACCGACAGATTGGTATCAAACCAACTGTCCACGGAGGCCAGCATAACAGTCAGGCCCGGCACCAGATAAAACGTAAACAGGTCGTATTTCCCCTTAAAATGCTGCCTGGCCGGTGCCATGAACCATCCTCCTTCTCGCAGATCAAGTTAAGGAGCGGACCCGCCGGACATCCGGTGAGCCGCTCCTTATCATTATCTGAAGAAGTGGTTCCTTTTACTCTTGAATGTTTTTCCTTATAAGGGAGGGAACTGCCAGATGATTAGTCCATGGCTTTCAGCAGCTTCTCCACACTGGTCAGCTTCACGCAGAGCGCGAACAGCTCAGTGGCTGTGATCAGATCCCCTAACGGCGGATAGGTGGGGGCGATGCGGATGTTTTTGTCATCCGGGTCCTTGCCGTATGGATAGGTCGCTCCGGCGCCGGTCATTACAACGCCTGCCTTCTTGCATCTTGCCACAATATCCTTGGCGCAGCCGTCCAGGGAATCAAAGGAAATGAAATAACCGCCCTTGGGATTGGTCCACTCTCCGATACCCAGCCCGGTCAGTTCTCTGGACAGAATCTCCTCCACTGCTTCGAACTTGGGGCGGATAATATCCGCATGTTTTCTCATATGCTCTACCATTCCGTGGATATTGCCGAAGAAACGCACATGGCGCAGCTGGTTCACCTTGTCATGGCCAATGGTCTGATACTTTAACTGGCGCTTAATGTCCTCCAGATTGTTGTGTGAGGCCGCGATACAGGCGATTCCTGATCCCGGGAAGCTGATCTTGGAGGTGGAGGCGAATTTGTAAACCAGGTCCGGATTGCCGGCGCGTTTGCACTCTGCCAGTATCTCGATCAGATGGTCCTGGTCGTGGTCATATAAATGGTGAACGCCGTATGCATTGTCCCAGTAGATACGGAAATCAGGGGCAGCAGGTTTCAGTCTGGCAAAACGGCGGACCGTCTCATCGGAGTAGGAATAGCCCTGTGGATTGGAATACTTGGGCACACACCAGATTCCCTTGATGGAGGCATCGTTGGATACCAGTTCTTCCACAATATCCATATCCGGACCCTTCTCGGTCATGGGTACATTTACCATCTCAATTCCGAAATACTCGGTAATAGCAAAATGACGGTCATATCCGGGAACGGGGCAGAGAAATTTAACCTTATCCAGTTTGCACCAGGGTGTATTACCCATAACGCCATGGGTCATGGAACGGGACACGGAATCGTACATAACATTCAGGCTGGAGTTGCCGTAGATATTGATGGTGTCGGGATTGACCTCCATCATATCGCCCAGGATCTCCTTGGCCTCGTCAATACCGGACAGGACGCCGTAGTTGCGGCAGTCTGTTCCGTCCTCACAGGTCAGGTCGTCGTTGCTGCTGAGCACATCCATCATACCCATGGACAGGTCAAGCTGTTCCACACATGGCTTGCCTCTGGACATATCCAGCTTCAGATCCTTCCCCTGTAATTCCCTGTACTGGGCCTTCAGCTCCTTGCGGAGCCCGATCAGCTCCTCTTTGGTCATCTCTGCATATGGCTTCATAATTTCCTCCTCACAATTCGATCATCCTTTTGTTGCCGGTGTGCACACATATGTCCTTGTAGCGTCTACACTTTCCTGCATTGTACACAAGCATATCACTAATAGGGCTGTTCCGTCAATACCAAATTTTCTTATACCTTCAAAAGGGCAGCTTATAGAATTCCTCCTGCTCACCGGTCCTGCTTATGCCAGCAGCTCCTTCACCAGCTTGTTTACCATGGATGGGTCGGCCTTGCCCTTCATGGCCCGCATGGTCTGGCCTACCAGGTAGCCCATGGCCTTCTCTTTGCCGCTTCTGTAGTCCTCCACGGATTGGGGATTGGCCTCTATGACCGCTTCCACAGTCTGCCTCAGGGCGACCTCGTCATTTACCACTTTAAGGCCATTTTCCTCCACATACTGTTCCGGGTCAGCGTCCGTCTTAAACACCGCCTCAAACACGGTCTTGGCCACAGTCCGGTTGATAGCACCACTGTCCACCATGCGGATCAGGGCTGCCAGCCGGGCCGGTGAGAGCTTCATATCTTCTGCATCCAGTTCCTGCTCTTTGAGCATGCGCATGGCTTCCACCATCAGCCAGTTGGAGGCTTCCTTGGGTTTACCGCACAAGGCCACAGTCTCCTCGAATATGTCCGCCATGTGCTTGGAGCCGGTGAGAATGCCTGCGTCATAGGCCGGAAGGCCGTAGTCACTGATATATCGGGCCATTTTCTCAGTGCGCAGCTCCGGCTGTCTGGCCTTAATCTCCTGGAGCCACCGGCTGTCTATCACCACCGGCGCCAGGTCCGGGTCCGGGAAATACCGGTAGTCCCTGGCATCCTCTTTGGAGCGCATGGCCTTTGAGCTCTCCTTGTTGTCGTCCCAGCGCCGTGTCTCCTGTATCACCCTTTTCCCGTCCTCCAGCAGCTCAATCTGGCGTTTTTTCTCCCCCTCAATGGCCCTTGCAATGGCCTTGAAGGAGTTCAGGTTTTTCATCTCCGTTCTGGTGCCGTACTCGCTGGTACCGGCCTCCCTGACGGACAGGTTCACATCCGCCCGCATGGACCCCTCCTGAAGTTTGCAGTCGGAAGCGCCCAGGTACTGGATGATCAGCCGCAGTTTTTCCAGATAGGCAATGACCTCCTCGGCGCTGCGCATATCCGGTTCGGACACAATCTCGATCAGTGGCACGCCGCTGCGGTTGTAGTCAACCAGGGAGCAGTCCTCCCACTGGTCATGGATCAGCTTGCCCGCATCCTCCTCCATGTGGATCTCGTGGATTCCCACGGTCCTTCTCAGGCCGGATTCCGTCTCGATCTCCACCTTGCCGTCATGGCAGATGGGCAGATACAGCTGGGAGATCTGGTAGTTCTGTGGGTTGTCGGGATAGAAATAGTTCTTGCGGTCAAATCTGCAGTACCGATTGATCTCACAGCCCAGGGCCAGACCCACTGCCAGTGCGTACTCCACCACCTGCCGGTTGAGCACAGGCAGGGAGCCGGGCATACCGGTGCACACCGGACAGGTGTGGGTGTTGGGCGCACCGCCAAAGGCCGTGGAGCAGGAGCAGAATATCTTGGTCTTGGTGGCCAGCTCCACATGGACCTCCAGGCCGATTACCGTCTCGTATTGTTTAGTCATGTGTTCCTCCTAGTTATGAGCACTTAGCGCCTTCCACACTGGAAGGAGTAGGCTGCCCGGATGATATTCTTTTCCTTGAAGCAGTCGCCGATCAGCTGCAGGCCTATGGGCAGGCCCTTGGAATCCAGACCGCAGGGTACGCTGATTCCGGGCAGGCCGGCCAGGTTTACGGAGATGGTGTAAATGTCTCCCAGATACATTTTCAGGGGATCTGTCAGGGACTCTCCCAGCTTGGGCGCCGTGTTCGGAGCCGCGGGGGCCAGAATCACATCGTATGAGGCAAAGGCCTTGTCAAATTCCTGTTTGATCAGCGCTTTGGTCCGCAGCGCCTTCAGATAATAGGCATCATAGTATCCGGCGCTGAGGACAAAGGAGCCAAGCATAATCCGGCGCTTTACCTCCGGGCCGAAGCCCTGGGAACGTGTCTTTTTATACATACTGTGAAGATCCTCGTACTCCGGGGCGCGGTACCCGTACTTTACGCCGTCGAAGCGGGAGAGGTTGGAGCTGGCCTCCGCGGAGGCGATAACATAGTAGGCGGGTATGGCGTACTGCACCAGCCCTAAGTCAAACTCCTCCACCACTGCCCCCTTCTCCCTCAACACCTCTGCGGCCCCAAGCACAGCCGCCCGGGTCTCCTCATCCAGCCCTTCCCCCAGGTAGCCCGTGGGAATGCCCACCCGCAGCCCCCTCACATCGTCAATCAGCGCTGAGGTGAAATCACAGTCTGTTCTGTGGACTGAGGTGCTGTCCTTTATATCATAGGAAGAGATAGCTTCTAAAATGGCTGCGCAGTCGGCCACATCCTTTGCCACCGGACCGATCTGGTCCAGGGATGAACCGTAGGCAATGAGGCCCCACCGGGATACAGTGCCATAGGTGGGCTTGATGCCTGTGACGCCGCAGAAGGCGCTGGGCTGACGGATGGAACCTCCTGTGTCGGAGCCCAGAGCGTAAAAGCATTCATTTGCGGCCACAGCCGCGCAGGAGCCGCCGGAAGAACCGCCGGGTACATGGTCCGTGTTCCAGGGATTTCTAGTGGGGCCATAGCAGGAGGTTTCTGTGGTGCTTCCCATGGCGAATTCATCCATGTTGGTCTTACCCAGGACCACTGCACCTGCCTGCTCTAAGTTTGCCACTGCCTGGGCAGTGTACGTGGGTATAAAGTTCTCCAGGATTCTGGAACCGCAGGTGGTCAGAAGCCCCTTGGTGCACATGTTGTCCTTGACGGCCATGGGCACTCCGGCCAGGGGGCCTGTCAGCTCCCCGGCCTCAATGCGTTTCTGTACGTCCAGGGCCTGCCTCACAGCGCCCTCCTCGTCCACAGTGACAAAGGCGTTTATCCTGGGTTCCTGAGCGCGGATCTGCTGCAGGGCGGCCTCCGCTGCCTGGGGGGCAGTGATCTCGCCCGCCCGTATCTTTTTGCCGAGTTCCACGGCGGTTAAGTTTAATATACTCATGGGACATTTCCTCCATTGCTAAAATGTTGGGCGGCTGAGGTGATTTGATGGCTGCACAGCCGGGATTGCTGCACGGCTGGGATTGCCGGGCGCTCAGTCCACTGTTTTTGGGACCATGAATGCGCCGTCCTTACGGCTGGGCGCATTTGCCAGGATATCGTCCCGGCTGCCGCCTTCTGCCTCCACATCTTCCCGGAACACGTTATTCACGGGAAATATATGGGACATGGGTTCCACGCCCTGTGTATCCAGTTCATTCAACTGGTCTATATAATCCAGCATTCTGCCCATATCCGTCTTGGCGTCCTCCTTTTCCTGGGGGGACAGCTCCAGTTTTGCCAGGATTCCCACATATTCGATTATTTCGTCGCTGATGATATTTGCCATGGTTTTCTTCCTTTCGTGGGTTGGTTTTATGGTTCCAGCCTGATTACATCTCTGGGGAACAGCGCCGCCTCGCGCACATTCTGCTCTCCCAGCAGGCCCATGGTCAGACGCTCCAGGCCTATTCCCAGGCCGCCGTGGGGAGGCATACCGTATTTGAAGATCATCAGGTAACTTTTGATGTCATCGGGGTCCATGCCGCGTTTTTCCATTTTCTGGATCAGCATGTTGTAATCGTGGATGCGCTGGCCGCCGGTAGTCACCTCCAGGCCCTTAAACAGCAGGTCAAAGCTGAGGGTGAATCTGGAATCAGCCGGGTCATCCATGGCGTAGAAGGGGCGTTTCCTGGACGGATAGTGGGTGACAAACACAAAATCACTGTTGTACTCTTCCTTGAAATAGCGGCCGATCAGGAGCTCTTCCTCAGGCTCCAGGTCATAGGGGTTGCGGATCTTCCGGTTGTATTTCCCGGACACCAGCTCCTTGGCCTGGTCAAAACGCACGGTGGGGATTCTGGACACCTGGGGCAGAGTCACGGCCAGCAGCTCCAGCTCCTTCTTATAGTCCCGCTCCAGAAGGGCCATCACATACTGCAGCATCCCCGTCTCCATGGCCATCACGTCCTCAAAACCGTCAATGTAGCCCATCTCAAAGTCCAGGCTGGTATACTCATTCAAATGCCGGGTGGTGTTGTGCTTCTCTGCCCGGAACACCGGAGCGGCCTCAAAGACTCTGTCATATACGCCCACCATGGTCTGTTTGTAAAACTGGGGGCTTTGTCCAAGCTCTGCCTTCTTGCCAAAGTAGTCCAGGCGGAAAACGTTGGAACCGCCCTCTGCGCCTCTGGCCACGATCTTGGGTGTGCGGATCTCTGTGAAGCCCTCTCCTGCCAGATAGTCCCGAAAGCCTCGGACAACGCCCTCCTGGATCTTGAATCTGGCCCGCTCCCTCAGGTTGCGCAGGGTGATGGGACGCAGGGACAGCCGTGTCTCCAGGGAGGTGTTCAGCTTCCATTTGCTGATGGCAATGGGCAGGGCCTCAGCGGGCTGGGACAGCACCCGGATCTCCTCCAGACGGATCTCAAAACCCTGAGGCGCCCTCTCCTCTGTCCTTACAGTTCCGGTCACCTCCACCGCTGACTCCTCCTTCAGATTCCTGATGTCAAAGTTGGAGACCCCTTCCTGGTACACACACTGCACCAGACCGTCGGCCCGGCGCAGAACCACAAAGGCGATCTCTCCCATATTGCGGATGGTGTGAACCGCGCCGTATATGGAGATAGGGCGGCCCTGGCACCCTCCGGCCAGCACGGTTTTGATGTCAACTGTCTCTTTCTGTCTCACTCCGTCAATGAATTCCATAGTTTTCCTCATTTCTTTACAAGTGGGTATTTGCCAGCTGCGTGCATGCCATTCCGGAGTTTTGGGTACAAAAAATCCCGCCCCGGAATACATACATAACGTATTCCGGGACGGGATAATCATCGTAAAATGTTCCCGCGGTACCACCCGCATTGAGATCTTCAGTAAAACCCGATCTCCGCTCAATGCACGTAACGTGTGCTACGGATATACCTAATATGGGCCTTGGGCCAGCATCTCCTGTTCCCTGCGGCGCCGGTTCGATATACCAGCTCCAGAGTGTTCCCTTTGCCCAGTCCTGCGTGGCGGCGCTCTCAGTCGGTGACGCCTCCTTCCTGTTGCATTTCTCAGGTAAGAGTCTCTTTCATTGCTTTTGTTGACGCTGATTTTATTTAACTACTAAAATAGCCTATTGGCGGTTAAATGTCAAGGTGAATTTTCAGAAAAATATTTTATGCGTGGGAAATGTCTGTAAATTCGGATATCTCACGGCTGATGGTGCACAGATCCTCCAGGGACATGTCATGGACATTTTCATGGCCCGTAATCCTGGCAAATGTCTTTAGCTCTTCGTTTGACACCCTGAGGAAGTTGGCAACCCTGTGAGCTGCCGCATCCTGCGGGAACCTGCTTCTCAGGGACTCATCCTGGGTGGCCATTCCAACCGGGCACATGCCGGTGCCGCAGATCCTGTACTGCTGGCAGGCCGCCGCCATCAGGGCTGCGGAGGCTATGGCTACAGCGTCGGCTCCCATGGCGATGGCTTTGGCAAAATCAGAGGATACGCGGAGTCCTCCGGTGATCACCAGCTGGATGGGGCTTCCCACGCTGTCCAGGTACTTTCTGGCGCGGTGGAGGGCATAGACCGTGGGCACGCTGGCGGCGTCCCTGATCAGCCGCGGGCTGGCTCCCGTGGCCCCGCCTCTGCCGTCAATGGTAACAAAGTCCGGCTCCGCAAACACGCAGAATTCCAAGTCCGGCTCAATGCGGCCCGCCGCTATCTTGATTCCGATGGGACGTCCGCCGGACCTGGCGCGCAGGCTGTCCACCAGGTCTTTTAAGTCCTCCTTGGAGTTGATTCCAGGGAATTTGGAGGGGCTGATCACATCCTGGCCCAGGGGCTTATTGCGGATGGCCGCAATCTCAGGCGTCACCTTGCCGCCTGGCAGATGGCCGCCCATGCCCGGCTTGGTGCCCTGGCCGATCTTGATCTCAATGGCGTCCGCCTCCCGCAGGTTCTCATCAGTGACGCTGTAGAGGTTGTGTACATACTCGAAAATGTACTTGTAGGCCGCAGCCTTCTCCTCCGGCAGGATGCCGCCCTCGCCGGAACACATTGCGGTTCCCGCCATTGCGCTGCCTCTGGCCAAAGCGGTCTTGGCCTCCTTGGACAGCGCGCCGAAGGACATATGGGAAATGTACACCGGGCTGTCCAGTACCATGGGCTGTCCGGCATTCCTGCCGATGATGGTGGTGGTGTCCACAGGGGCGTGCTCATCCAGCGGCGGCGGGTTTAACTGCGCCCCCAGGAATAAGATATCATCCCAGCCGGGCATGGGCATCTGTGTTCCCATGGCCGCGATGATGGACTTGCCGCTGACCGCCATCTGGTGGATGTCGTCCATGTAACGGCTGTCGGTGTTGATGCG
>URUZ01000279.1 GCA_900551225.1 uncultured Clostridium sp. | reverse complement strand
ATATTAAGGAGTTGTTTTATGACCATCGATTCTTACCGGAATTTTGTTGCGATTATAGAATGCGGGAGTATTCTGGCTGCCTCTAATAAGCTGCTGATTGCACAGCCCTCTTTGAGCAATCAGCTGAAAAACATAGAGGCTCATTATGGCGCCAAACTGTTGATCCGAAACAGGCACAAGCTGGAGCTGACAGACGCCGGGCGTGTGTTCTACCTCCGCGCAAAAGAGATCTGCGGAGCCGAGGATAAGCTCCATGATGAAATTCATAATAAAAAAACTGCTTTTTCCGAGCTTCTGAAGCTTTCTATTCCAGCAGGAAACTCCGCTTATTTTCTGCATCACTTATTCGATGATTTCCGGGCTGCATACCCAAATGTCAGTTTTGATTTTTATGAAATACCCAGTGATTTTGCAATTCCCAACGTTCTGAACCATGTGACGGAAATCGGGCTGATACGGTCCAACCTGCCGCGCCACGCCTCTCTGGCCGTGTACCCGTATGAGAGGGAAGAGATCGTGGCCATCTGCCGGACAGATCATCCGCTGATGCCGGAAAGCAATGTTCTGGATATTTCCCAGCTGGCAGACTACCCGCTGTCTGTTCCATTTGACTGCCTTGATCTCGTCCGTGCTTCCTTTGGACATCACTTGCTGGCCCCTAATATTTCCATTATCACCTCCTCCAATGCCACTGCAATAGAATGGGCAAGGTCATTCGGAACCGTCGCGCTGGCCTCCCTCACCTCAGCTGACTTCCACCACATAAAGGATCTGTCCGTGAAGCATTTCTCAGATGAAAACCTATTTATTACAAGCGCGTTCATAGTTCACAAGGATTACCCGCTGTCCCAGGCTGCACAGGCTTTTCTGCGTTTTCACGGAACACAGGGCGCAGCCTTCCCCATAAACGATGAACCGCACGCTTTGCGGGCGCTTCACCGCGTACAATAAATAATCCGGAAGAAGTTCCCTCGCCAGGGATTGTTCTTCCGGATTATACCGTTGACAAACGTTTTTAATTCTCAGACACCCTCTGGCCTTTCGTCTGAAGATGATGATATCCGGTCAGCATTCTGGCTTCTTTCAGGGAATGGCCCTCTGCCGACAGTTTTAAAATCTCCTGTTCCTTGCGGTCGATATCCTCTGCAATCCCGGCCACCTCCTCTGCCAGGCTCTGTGGTACTACAACGACTCCCGAGTCATCCCCCAGGATGATGTCGCCCGGATATACCGGGATATCCGACAGAGTCACCGGGACGTTGACGCCGTCCACATAGACGCGGTCCTTGCCGGTTCTCATATAATATCCCTTGGAATACACAGGATAGCCGCAGTCCAGAACTGCCGGAATATCGCGGCATACGCCGTCTATAACCGTACCGGCTATTCCCATTCTCCGGGCTGTTTTGGCCATAATATCCCCCCAGACCGTACAGTTGTCCCGGCCTGCATTGTCAATCACAATGACCTGCCCCGGCTCCACGTCGTCCAGGAAGTCTCCCACCGTACCCTTCACCGCGCCGCAGGGGGCGTAATGGACGGTGAACGCTCTGCCGCAGATTTTCCAGCCGGAACGAACCGGCTTCACGCCGTAAACGCCGCATTCAATTCCAATTTTGTCCATTGCATCTGACACACAGGTGGTATCCAGCTTTTGATAGCGCTCTGCTAATGTATCCATTTTCCTCTCCCCCTCTATTTTCCCAGCATTTTGTTGTAATTGAATGCGGCATCAACCGCAAGAATATCGGTTCCCGCCTTGATCTGCGCGATCATATCCTCTTCCTTCTGCCAGAGCTGCTCCGCTTTTTCCAGAACCTGTCCCATATGCTCCCTTGGAACAACCACGACGCCGCTGCTGTCGCCTATGACAATGTCTCCGGGCCGCACCTGGACACCGCAGAACTGGATCATCTGGTTGGTACTCTCCTCCATCACACGGCCCCTTGCCGTCTGCACCACGGTCCCTCTTGCATACACAGCATAATCGGCCTCAATGCAGTCATCCAGATCCCTGCAGCAGCCGTCGATGACCGTACCGGCGATCCCCTTCACCTTCGCTCCATTGGCCAGGACCCCGCCCCAGCAGGAGGTATCCATGCGGCCTCCATTGTCGATCACGATCACGTCCCCCGCCTCTGCCTCCGCAATGGCATTCATGCCCAGATGGGTTTTCTGGGGTGTCTCGCCCGCCGCTGTCATTTTCATGGTGACGGCAGGCCCCACAATCTTATTCCATCTCCCCAGCATGGGGCGGACGCCGCGGGTAGCCCCCCGCAGGCCAAGGGCATCCAGGGCATCTGAAACATTGGTGGAAGAAAGCTTTTCAAAACGTGCCCGGTATTGGGCATTGAACTGATCCATAACACTTCTCCTTCCCCTTCATTCTATATCATCGGTAGTCATCCTTCATATACGGCAGTTTTAAGCTTCTCTGTAATGGTATTATAGATTTGTTTATGTTTTTCCGTATTATTTCCTACGGTACGGTACTGTTCTAACTTCTCCTGCTCCCCCTGGAATTTTTTGCGGACATCCGCTAGAATCTTCTTGGCATCCTCTGGACGGATTACGCAGATGCCGTCCGGGTCTCCCACCAGGATATCTCCGGGAAATACCACCTGACCTCCGCAGGATACAGGCACATTGATCTCACCCGGCCCGTTTTTGTAGGGTCCCTGGGGCGTAACCGCCTTAGCGTACACAGGAAGGTCGATATGGGTCAGGGAGTCATTGTCTCGGATTGCTCCGTCCACAACAATACCGGCTATGTTGCAGTTCTTCGCATAGGTGAACATCACCTCTCCGATCAGGGAGCGCGTCTTGCAGCCGTTTCCGTCAATTACAAGAATATCTCCCGGCTTCGCCAGATCCAGAGCCTTATGGATAAAGGCATTGTCCCCATCCGGCACCTTCACCGTAATTGCCGTCCCCAGCATATTCAACGGCTTGGGATTCCTCTGGCGGATATACTCCCTCATGCAGTACAGGCGGTTCATCATATCTCCCACATTGCTGGAAGGCAGGTCTTTAAACTGCCCGACCAGCTCCGGGTCCGGCCGCTCAAAATTCAGGTAAATCCTATTTCCTACTTCACTCATTTCATTTCCTCCTCGTTTATACGCCTCAAACGGACAAGATTGTTTTCATTGGTCTTGTTGGTGGCCAGATAAATATTTCCCCGGCCGTCCGCACAGATTCCGTGGGCCTTAAACAGGGCCTCTCCGGGAGCGCTGATCTGTGCAGCCATTTCCATCAGGTTCAGATCAATTAAGGTAACGCCGCCGTCCAGCTCCGCTATGTACAGAAACTGGTCATCCACAAAGACAGTTCCGATTCTGGAGAGATTCCCATCTGCAACGGCCATAAGCTCCCCATCCGTGTCAAACAGCTTCACCCTGCAGTTCTCCCTGTCCGCAACCCACAAGCGGCCCTTAAAGTCCATGCAGATGCTATGTACCACACGGAAGTCCTCCGGCGCTCCCCATGACTTTACATACTCCCCCTCTGCATTGAAATGATGGACCGCACAGTTTCCATAGCCGTCGGCCGCAAAATATTCCCCATTGGGAGTCATAATGATGCCGCAGGGACGGCAGAAAGGCTGCCCCCTTCTTCGGATGCTGTCCATCCTGGCATTGGAAGCGGCATTCTTGTTCCACCTCGTTTCGGTGGGAGTCTCCCCGCTCTTCTCCATGGTCTCCAGGTAGTCAAAATCATATCCGCTGTCCCCCGGAACTCCCTGTGTCCCCAATGTCCTTACTACCGTTCCGTCCGTTGTGATCTCCTTAACCACATGGGCATTTTTATGGGCATCCGCCAGCAGCAGCGTCCCATTTTTTGTATAGCTCACAGAATGGGATTTCCCGAACAGGCCCTGGGCAATGGTTTTGCAGTAGTTTCCGTCTCCGTCAAAGACCACCACCGGCGCTTCCCCTTTCCCTGTGACCACATAAAAATATCCATCCTCCCCCCAGCAGCAGTTGAGCGCCGTCATCTGCTCCAGCTCCTTGGGCCATTTTGCCCAATCCTTTTCTACAACGTAGGAAAACCTTCCGCAATCCACAATTTCCCCCGCGCTCTCTCTTCTCTCACCTTCGCAAATAATATGTTTCATGTTCTCTCCTGTTCTGTATATTTCTTTTCCCATCCGCTGTGTTTATAATACCATCTGGACAGCAGCCCGCAGCAGATCCAGCCCACCGGGTATCCAAGGCCCACAGTAAATACATTGTTGACAAAACGTGTTATCACATATAGATAGATCTGCCTGCACACGACAAGGCCAAACAGCATGATAAACATGGAGGCTTTTGTATTGCCCGAGCCCCGCAGCGCCCCTGCATATGTCTGGTTCCATGCGCTGAAGAACCGGAAAGGAATCGTCATCCAGACAAATAAAACGCCGTAGAAAATCACCTCTGCATCCCGGTTAAACAGCCCCACCAGCTGTCTGGTTGAAAAGGCCAGGATCACACAGATCAAAATCAGCAGTCCTGTCCCCAGATAAAGTGCAGTCTTGACCCCCTCCTTTGCCCGCTCCAACTTCTTTGCCCCCAAATTCTGGCTCACAAACGTGGTCACGGACTGCCCGATACTCATCACCGGCAGGATGCAGAACTGATCAATCTTGATATGGCAGCTCCAGCCCGCCATAATGGAGGAGGAGTTAAACCCATTAATATAGGACTGTACAAATGCATTTGAAAATGCCGTCAGCGACTGCTGGACTCCTATGGGCAGTCCCAGCAGCAGGATTCTCCGGCACAGCGTCATATCCATGCGGATATGTTTTACCTTCAGCTGATAGGCGTCCTTGGTCCGAAGCAGAGCCGCGCATACCAGCATGGCTGAGACTGCCTGTGAAAGGACTGTGGCAGCCGCAGCGCCTGCGATTCCCCAGCGGAACACAATCACAAATAAAAGATCCAGTACAATATTGAGCAGGCTGCTGGTAATCAGGAAATACAGCGGCCTCTTCGTATCGCCCACAGCCCTTAAAACACTGCTTCCCATATTGTAGGTAAACAGAAATAAAATCCCTAGAAAATAAATTCTCAAATACACGGAAGCTTGGCCGATCACATCCCCCGGCGTGGACATCATTTTCAGCATAAAGGGAACCCAGGGCACTGAGAGCAGTGTAACCCCCAGCCCCAGGATAATGGTGAGGCTGGCAATCGTATGTATCGCTTTCTGAAGATTCTCCCTGTCCCTGGCCCCAAAATAATTACTGATCACAACTCCCGCGCCAATGGAGATGCCGTTAAAGAAATTCACCAGGGTATTGCAGATAGCGGTTGTGGCGCCCATTGCCGCCAGCGCGGTTTTGCCCACAAAATTCCCCACAATCACGCTGTCCACGGTGTTATAGAGCTGTTGAAACAAATTCCCAAAGAGCAGCGGCACGGCAAACAGCGCTAACAGCTTCCAGATATTCCCCTGTGTCATATCCATTGACTGGCGTTTCACTGGCACCCTCCATCATTTTTCAATCAATACACAAAATATCCGTCCTGTGCAATGGGATAAACCGCCTGGTATGCCTCGGCGTACTGACATCCCTTTCTACCAAAGCTGCCTGCGTTCACCGCGCGGTAACTGGCCCGGTTCACATAGCCCTCCGCCAGCTTTGCCTTCAGCTCAAACGTGGCCATGGCAGCCTTTTTTATCTCAATCACATCAGTGATATCCACAAACAGATTGGGTTTGAAATCATTGGCTTCACTGGCATGGGGTTCAAAGCAGAAAATAGGCGCGCGCTCAATGGGCGCTGTCCCCTCTGCCACAATCCCCTGGCCGGTGGCCGCCTCCAAAGAGGCATTGACATAGGGAAAGACCGTCCCGTGATCCGGGTTAAAAAGGTCCTTTTCCCAATGGGTCAGAATCAGATCCGGTTTACTCTCCCGCATAAATTTCACCATCTTATAGATTTTGTCCTGGGTAATTTCAAACCGGTAATCCTGCATATCCCAGAATTCAAAACGGGATATCCCAAGAATTTCCGCTGATTTTGTAAAATCCTTCAGGCGCTGCTCTTTTGCCTGCTCTGCGGTGTATCCGGCCTTAAACAGTTCATTGGCTTCACCGCCCGTACCATATGTCAAAACCACAACATCAACCGATCCGCCCAGTGATACATGCTTTGCAATGGCGCCGGAGCATCTCCACAGCACATCGCCCGGGTGGGCCGCTGCAACCAGCATCTTCTTTCCATTCATGTCCATCGTTTTCCCTCCCGCCGCGTCCTAAATGGTTATCTGCCACTTGATCCCGTCATCATCCACATAGTTATTGATATATCTTCCGCTGTCCGGAGAGAGATGAAGCTCTCCGGTGAATTTCATGCCGTCATTTATCATGTCCTGGTACTCTTCCTGGCTCTCTACACGCAGACATGCATGATTAAAACCAAGGCTGTCCTGAGGACGCTTTGTACAGAGCTCAATGATCAGGCCCTTCTGTCCAGGGTCCTCCACCTCCACGGAGCCGCAGTGATGGGCAGTCTCCCTGTGGACCTGGTAACCGAATTTCTCCAATAGAGCCGCCGTTTTCTTCGGATTCTCCACAACAAACGCAATATGGTCTACCATAATGTCTCCTTTCGATCATCTGTTTTATGCACCCATGGCAATCAGTCCAACTAATACAGAAACGGTAAACTGAATAGCCAGCATCAGCAGCAGCTTGGGGAAACAGAATCTAAATACGTCCTTGATATCACGGCCCAGCATACCACAGGCCAGATGGTTAACAGCAGATACCGGGGTGATGAAGCCAAATGCATTCTGCGTAATCTGCAGGGTTGCAATTGTGGAAAGAGTTGTTACGCCCATGGTTGTCCCAACCTCCAGAAGCAGGGGGCTGAAGCCATAGTAATAGGCCTGTGAACCGAGAGCAATACTCATGGGAGTACAGATTACCGCCAGCAGTACATTATAGACACCGTGCATGCTGCTGGGAATCAGGGATACGATAAAGGCTGCCATCTCCGTCAGCATTCCGCTTCCGCTCATAACCCCCACGAATACACCTGCGCACATCATAACAGCGGCGATGGGATAGCAGTTTCCGGCACAGAGCTTAACAACATCCTGTTTTGCCTTATTCCCCTTGTAGTTGATCAGCAGGGCGATCATAAAGGCGATCATGAATACGAAATAAGCGCGGATAATGTCGATAAATACAACTGCAACCGTGACAAGGGTGAGGATCAGGTTGGCCCAATACTTTACATCCATCTTGACTTCCTGAAGCTCAGCGCCCTTACGTCCAACCTCAAGGAGGGCGCGGTACTCGTCATCCTGGGCCTGCTTCGCCTCAGACGACATTTTGGCGATGCGTTTCTTCTCCATCTTGCTGTAGACCACCACGATGAGCACAATATTGATAACCCAGCCAATACCGATCACGGGAACGATCTGGTTAAACAGAACGCCCACATCAATGCCGGACACTGCAGATAACCCAATGATTCCTCCGCCCATGGGAAGCAGGTTCATCATGGCAACTGCCATACCGATCATCAGGAACATCCACTCCACACGGATATGGAACTTGCGGTACAGCGGCAGCATCATGGGAATTGTCAGCAGGATCGTACTGGTTGTACCTGTGTCGAAATGTCCCACTGTAGCAACCAGGTATGTAATCAAAAAGATAATTGTAACATTCCCTGCATATCTGGACAAAAACCTGACCAGCGGGTCAAACACACCAATGGATGTCATGATCGTAAAGAAAGCCGTTGCAAACATGGCCATACCAACACTGTTAATAACCGTCTTAACCCCGTCCCCCACAAAGGTGCTGATATCGGGGAGCGAAAACCCCGCCAGCAGCGCCCCGATAAAGGATACAAGCACAAATGCTACCATTGGCACCGTTTTGCCGCTCAGCAGCAGCGCTATTAAAACAATAACCATTGCAAAACCTATTACAACTAAAGTAGTGTTCATACAAAATTCCCTCCTCATTCGTTAAAATACAAGACCCTTCCCTTTGGCCAAAAAGAGGGGAGAACAGACACAATCCCCAGAAAATATCTGTTTTCTCGTAAAATCAACTGTAATATTATGGCATTTTTAACAATAAGCTTGCAAACTTGTTGTTTTTATTATACACTTT
>URUZ01000278.1 GCA_900551225.1 uncultured Clostridium sp. | reverse complement strand
TTATCAGACAGCAAAAAAAGCCATGACTTCTCCCGCCTCGGCTCAATTTTACGTGATCACTTTGAAAATGAATTAATGGCGCCACGTTTCGGCGCCGGATACGGGACCTTCCCAACCATCTGCATGCATGCCATGACATGGGATTCCAGCCAGACAGCCGCCTCGATGCTGGTGGGTTACCGCGAAGTCCTGGGCCCTGTGATGCGCCACGCATTCTCCATCCCCTGCTGCTCCCTGTACCTGCCTGTGTATTGTACCGGTTACCTCCCTCTGGGTGCACAGATCGGCGGCGAATTCTATGACAGCCAGTCCCTCTGGTGGCTCTTTGAGCGGCTGGCTATGATTGTGAGCGCAGATTCCGACCTTTTCTCCCCCCAGGTCCGGCAGGCCGCACACAGCCTGGAACTGCAATTCGATCAGGCAGCCGCCCACACGGAAGCCCTGGCCGTCCGGTCCATCAAGGAGGGCAATCCCAGCCATGCCATGGACCTTCTGAACCGTCTGATGGATGACTGCGCTGAAAAAGCGGTCGCTTTTGCCGGGGAGCAATTCCAGCTCATCCGCGCACAGCTGGCTGAACGCGGTGGGCTGGCCGGTCCGCGGCAGGATTTTCTGCTGGAATACTGCCGTCGGGTTCACATGACACTGCTGTAGCATACGCTATCTGTTATTTTGCCGCATACGGCTCCAGAAACGCATGGAAATGCCGCATGGGAAGAGTGTGTCCCAATGTGATCTTCATATTGGGAATGCTCTCCCGGTCCTTCCACAGCTCAGTCACCGCTGCAATCACATAGTCCAGATGTTCCTGGGAGAGCTGGCTCCTGTTGATTGCAAACCGGACCACATTGCACACCTCCTTCTGCTGTTCAGGGGTTTTTAAGTCATATTCCATGCTGAAATCCCCCAGCTCCGACACACGGATACCGTAACGGCGGATCAGCTCCAGGCTGAACCCGGCGCCTGCGAATGACTCATGCCCCCGTTTTCCGTCAAAGAATTCATCCATGTTGATGTACACGCCGTGTCCGCCTGCCGGAAGGACCACCCCCTTCACGCCGTTCTGATAGAAGCCCTGGGCGAGGTATTCGCACTGCCCCACACGCTCCTTCAGGTACTCAAAACGCCCACACTCATAGAGGCCTGCTGCCAGCGCCATGATGTCATGGCCGGACATTCCGCCGTAGGAGTCGTTGCCATAGCAGGAAATCTGTTTTACCTTGATGAGGATGCCCACATCCGTAACCACCTTGCCCTCTGCGTCAAAGTCGGAAAAATTCTTCCAGAACAGTCCCTTATCCCGGAAAGCCAGGATACCGCCCATGTTTGCATGTCCGTCCTTCTTTAAGCTGGCGGTGAATCCATCGCAGTAAGAGAACATCTCTTTTGCAATAGCAAATATGGATTTGTCCTCATATCCCTCCTCATTTACCTTGATAAAATAGCAGTTTTCGGCCCAGCGGGCGGCATCCAGCATAAAAGGAATTCCATATTTGTGGGCAATCCTGCTGGACTCTCGGATGTTGGCCATGGATACAGGCTGGCCGCACACCGTGTTGTTGGTAATGGTGGTGTATACCAGCGGAACATTTTCAGGGCCTGCCTCCTCGATCAGGGCTTCCAGCTTAGCTGTGTCCATATTTCCTTTAAATGGGTTTTTCTCGTATACTCCGCCCTCCGGCACCTCCCACAGCAGCTGCTTGTTAAAACAGTTGCGCGGGGTAGAGCCCATCTGTTTGATGTTTCCCTCGGTGGTGTCAAAATGGCCGTTGGATGGAATGGTGAAATTCCTGCCAGGATGACGTTCTCCCAGGATCTTGCTTACCATGGCAAACAGCACGCTCTCCGCCGCACGGCCCTGGGGCATGATGAAGGTATTGGGACGCTCCATCTGTGCTGCGCCTCCATTGAACAGCCCGCCCTCATATTCACAGAGATACATTTCATCCATCATCTGGTCAATGTCCTGGCAGTCGGTCCGCACCAGGTTGATAATGCGCTTCTGCTCATCCCCCCGCTCAAACACATCGCGGAATGCATCCATCAGCACATAGTAGCCCTTGTTGCGCCCATATGCCTCATCTCCAAGGAACATGGCGCTCCACTGCACATCCGTCATGGCGGTGGGGCCTGAGTCAGACAGCATATCCACTGTCAGCATCCCCGCCGGGAATGCGAATTCATTATAATGGGTGGACTTTAACGCCCGTTCACGCTGCTCCACTGTCACATTGGGAATATTGCGCTTTACATAGGAGCAGGATTTTGGTGCTTCCACGTTTAATGGGTAGTTTTTCATAGGTTTATACCTCCGCTTTCTGGCTTATCTGCCATCATTTATTTACTCCGGTCGTCTCTATGACTGGCGGTCAGTATCGTGTTTCAGTACACAGATTGCTTTTATTAAAAGGGCTGCGGATACAAGGGCACAGGCAAGGATGAATCTGCCTTCCAGCCGAAAGAGGTATGTATCTGTCAGCATCACAACCACAATCAGGATCATCCCTGCGTTCTGCAATACCAGCGCTGTTTCCCTGCTCATCCCCGATTCCTCCTCTTTATGCGATTCCCATGGCTGTCAGTATCACCCGCATGATCACAAGCGACAGCGCCGCATCGAACAACGGCACAACCAGCAGCAGTGAATGCCAACGTTTATTGGTGCCTGCAACAAGGACAATTCTCGCGTAATGCCCAATCAGTGTCCCCATCAGAATACAGGCCGGCAGCAGCATGGATGCCTGCCCCAGGGTCAGTATCCCATCTGCATACATGGTCGCTGCGGTGGCACATCCTGATGCCTTTGCAAAAAATGCTGATATGAGGACTGCAAATGCCTCCCCCGGAAGTCCGAACAGGCCCATTACCGGTGAAAAAACCTTCCCCAGAAATGTCATCAGGCCGGTTGCCTGAAGGATGTAAACCAATGTATAGCCAAGGATCATAGCTGGTGTAATATTCTCAATTCCAACTTTAAACCCCTTTGCACATCCCTTTAAAAAAGTATCCACAATAGACGGCTTCATCGAATTTTCCATCAGCGCGCTCCTTTCTTCTGAGCAATCTTAAGTATCAGGCGGACCAGGTTGGCTCCCACCAGCTTGCAGACAAATTCAATTACAATCACAGGCCCCAGGGCCACCGGGCAGATGGCAATCAGAGGCGCTCCGCCCGTAATGGTATTATTGATACAGGCAGAACCGGCATACTGGTACGCAACAAATATGGTCCTCTCATCATCTGTCAGATCCCCGGTATCCGCCAGCTCCCTGGTCATGACAGCCGCAACATCCGACCCTGTAAAGCTGCTGATAAACGCAACACCGCATTTCCCCGGAATGTCCAGAAGGGGTTTTAAGATTGGCCGGAACAGGATATCCGATGCCTTAAATGCCCCCAGCTGCTCAAATACGCCCAGAATCCCGCAGAAGAACATCACCGCCGGGATCAGATTCAGGCCCGCCATAAATCCATCCCTTGCGCCCATTCCGCCTTTTCCGATAAAATTGGCCCCCGTATCCCCGATCTGCCCAAAATTTCCGCACAGGTTGGTGAAATCCATCACCTTCAGCGCGGATTCACTAGTTCTGAAGGCGCCTGAGAGTATCACTATCAGCACAGCCAGAGAAACCCATGCGCCTATCCCTGCCTTTGGCTTTGCAGCCTGTTCCAGAACTTCATTTTTTAACTTCCCCATTGTTCTGCCTCCTCTTTTTATAATGTATATGCAGCGCAGGCGGCCAGCACAGTCCGCTCAAACAGGCTGTCCACCTCTGCATATTCATCCTTTGTATGGTTGCCTTCCCCTTTCACGCCCATGGCGCATACAGTTGGCACTCCGTGTGACACGCTGACACCCGAATCCGATACGCCTCCAACCGAAAATGAGTGCACATCCCCATATCCGCATTCCTCCGCCACACTCCGCACATGCTCAAATAATTTCATCACACCGTCCGTTGTCTCCATACACTCCATCATCATGCGGACCTGCATCTTAGCATGGGTGCCCTCAATATGGACCTGATCTGTGGCTGCCCTGATATCTGCCAGTATCTCATCTCTGACTGCCAGGGACGGAAAGCGGATTCCTATACTGATTTTGGCCTCACCCGGAACCGTATTCTCGCCAATCCCCCCGCTGACCACCCCGCAGTTAATCAGCTTCCCTCTCTCAATGTCCCTGTGCGACTCAATCTCCACGACTTTATAGGCCATCTCTGCCACAGCGCTTCGTCCCTTTTCCGGCGCAATCCCTGAATGGGCCTGTTCCCCGTACACAAGTACATCTATGATTCCACCGCCTTTTCTTCCCACCACCAATCCATCGTCCATATAGCCTGTTTCGAAGTTAAAGGCAGCCTCCGCATTATCCAGTTCGGAAATCATGATATCTTTGGCAGTGGAAAACATATGAAGATTTTCTTCATCCCCCACAAAGATACATTTAATGGGCCGCTCTGTGTATCCGCTGTCCCTCAAAGCCCTGATGGCAAAAACAGAGATTACCAGGCCCGCCTTCATGTCCAGGACTCCGGGTCCGTGAGCCAGCCCCTTCTCGTCAATTGTGAAGGGGTTCTCTTGAACCGTTCCGTCCTTAAACACTGTGTCCATATGGCCGATGAACAGAAGCGGCTTTTTAATTGCATCCCCGCACCACTCTCCAACCAGAACCGGGCCTGCGCTGCCTGTAGGAATTACTCTGGTATCCATCCCAATGCACTCCATTTCCTCCCTAAGGATGGCGCAAACCGCTTCCACACCCGCTATATTCCTGGAGCCGCTGTCAATGTTTACAATCTTCTCCCATAGGGCAAGCATTTTTTCCCGGTTTTCTTCCACGCTTCTGCGCACCGCATCATAGATCTGCTGCATCCTTGTACTCCTTCCGCTACCAATTCGTTAAACGTAACATTTATTGTGCAAATTGTTTTATTTGTTGTAATAATATTATCTCAATATTGTATTTTTGCATAATCTTTGTTTTTTATTTCCCAGTTATAAATAATAGGCATAGCCAGCTTCAGCAGCGGCGCTTTACCGGACAGAACAAAAAAAGAGAAGATATTTCTATCCTCTCCTTCATACAACCCAAGTCTCCAATATCTGCACAAATTCCTGCGCCGTTGCGCTCAATATCTCTTTTTTCCTCCGTATCCAGGCAATACTGACCTCCACCCCACAGTTTTTAATAGGAATTGTCCTGATACCGTGCAATGCAAAATCTTCCCGGCTGATTCCGGGACCAAACCGGAACACATCCGTATACTGCAGCAAATTTATAACAGCAGCATTATCGCTCATATATTCAACCTTTTTAAACTCTGTCAGCAGAACGCCCCCAACCGTGAGATAAAAAGTCAGATTGGAAAAATAGTCATCCGGCATTCTGACCACCGGGTAACGCAGCAGTTCCTCTGCCTCCACCTCTTCCCTGTCATACAATGGGCTGTTTGGCCCAACATTTGCATACCAGGTGTCCGCCCCCAGGTAGTTGAGCTCAATATTCTTATAATGGAGCATGTGCTTCAGCTCCTTGGTCTGCACATTGTTGTAGAGCAGGAACCCCAGCTCTGCCTCCCCGCTCTCCACTGTCTCTATAACGCGCTGCATCCTGCGTTCCAGCAGCTGGATTTTAATATCCTCGCCCTTATGTTTATTGTATACCAGGCTGGCCAGCCTGGAAATGGATATGAGGGGGTAGGAGGCAATAGATAGGACCGGAGTTGACTCCCTTGATGCAATCCCCTCTATCAGGTCCAGCTGATTCAAAATGGTCCGCGTATACTGGTACAGCTTCTTTCCATCCTCAGTCAGGACAACGCCTTTATTGTTGCGTATAAAGACCTCTATGTTCAGCTCTGCTTCCAGGTTCATGATCGCCCGGCTCAGGTTGGGCTGAGTGATCAGCAGCGCCTCCGCCGCCTTATTCATGCTTCCCATATCCGCTATTTTAACAAAATATACCAGCTGCTGTATCTGCATAGGACCTCCTCTGCCAGGCTGTAGTTTTACTTACATATGCATTTTAGCACACTGGTATATATTTGCGCAATTGCCGTGGCTGTCAATGTCAAATCTGGTGCTGCAACGAATCCCGGGGCAGCATCTGTCCCGGGACTCATCTTACCTGCTGCGATTATGATTGATCAACCACATCCAAAATCAATTATGTCCCCCACAGCTATGCCCACTACCATGGCAGCTATGCCCCTCGCCCTCATGGTGATGATTGCACACAGTATCCGGATTAAACTCCAGAGTCCCCTGCAACAGCGCCTCAACCGCAGCATCCGCCTCCCCTGTCACACCAGGATACAGCTGGATATCCGCCTGGGCCAAAGCCGTCCTGGCACCTCCGCCGATTCCACCGCAGATCAGCCCCTCCACGCCCATGCGCTTCAAGAAGCCGGCCAGCGCTTCATGTCCGCTGCCGCCCGTGCCCACCACCTGGGAGGACACCACTTTCTTATCCTGGATCTCATAAATCTTAAACTGCTCGCTATGTCCAAAATGCTGAAATACCTGATTATCCTCATATGTTACCGCAATCTTCATTCAAACAACCTCCTGTTTTGTTTTCACAGCGCCGCCGGTGACAGCCCCTGGTCCCACAATCCTTGTGGCAGCAGCTGCCCGCGTCAGGACAGATTCTGTAATTCCCGCCCCGTATCTCCAGCCGTCTGCCATTAACCAGGCAGTCCGCCAGCTTCTTCCTGGCAGAATTGTACACCGCCTGGACCGTAGTCCTGGCCACGCCCATCTGCCCGGCACACTCTTCCTGTGTGCAGTCCAGAAGATCAATCAGACGGATGGTCTCATATTCCTCCAGAGTCAGCTCCACCTGGGTCTCCATATTCTGGTTGATGGGGCCGAACACATCCACCTCCGGTAATGAGCAGACTCTTCTGGCCTTGTAGGGACGTGCCATATCAAATCTCCTTTTGCGCTGTTTTTGACTTATGTCATTTATTATAAATCCATTTATGACATATGTCAATATTAAAATCCACAGAAGTTACTCATCCAGCTGAAATACATGGGCCGGTTTATCATACTGGCGCCCGGTGACCACCTCTGCCGTCAGATCCGTGCAGTTGAAAATGATGGACCACTGGGTGGCATTACGCCGCCCGGACTGGGACATATGCCAGTCTGTAGACGCGGCTTCCAAAAGATCCATTCCCGCCTGTCCATCCGCCAGCACCCCGCCGCAGCCATCCAAGGTTTCTTCCAGAATCTGGAATCGGTCCTGACCGTTGCCGAAATTATACTTCTGAGGCGCCAGCAGAAAATTGGTGGCCATCTGGTAATTCTTCTCAGCCGGTAGCACCACCAGCTCATTATCCACATACTCAGCCACAACACTGCTGCCCGATGCATCCGCAATCTGGAAATGGTAGTTGCTGCCCGCCGAGGAATGCATGTCGTACTGTTCCAGCAGCTTTACCGCCTCCTCCACTGTGGCCGCCCTGTCCAGCACCAGGCGCACCGCTGTGGTGGTGGTGATGTCAATCTTCCCCGTGTCCTGATTGGTGGGTTCATCTGCAATCTTCAGCACCGCAATGGCCAGTCCCATCTCATTGAGACCGTCCAACGGCGCGTATGGGGCCGCCAGGGTAATCACCTTGCGCCCCAGGGTATCCGGCAGCTTATCCTCCCCGAATCCCAGAAATGCCAGATTCACCGTAGAATACGACCGGTATCCGTTCTCCGGCTCTGTCCTCACAAACAGGGCCGGTGAATAAGTCAGGTCAAAATTCCGTCCAAAGATCTGATCCCCCTCCTCTGTCTGGGCGCTGAAAGTGGAGCAGCCCAGATCAGGTATAGAAAAGTTCAGCGGCAGCCCCTTCAACAGGCGTTTGGTCACAAAAGAGACCAACTCCCCGTCACTGCTGGCCCCTGTCTCCAGAAACTCATCCAGCCCATAATCCCCATCATACTCCATCACGTAGAGCACATTGTCATCCACCTTTTTCAGGGAAGCAAGAGTCTTCAGCTCATGCCTGAACATAAACGCCGCGCCTGCTGCCACAAGCACGGTCAAAGCCAGGAGGCAGCCCACGGCTGCCCCCAATATTTTCTTCCAGTTCTTCTGTTTCATTCGTTAAGTCTCCTCAGAGTTTCTG
>URUZ01000277.1 GCA_900551225.1 uncultured Clostridium sp. | reverse complement strand
ATTAAATTTATCATAATATATTTATACTCAAATGGCAATCAAAAGGTCCCTGGACTGTCGTAATCAGCCCAGCCACCTGTGCATGCTCTCCAGCAGCCGGTCGATTTCCAGCGGCTTTTTCACATGCTCATCCATACCGGCCTGTTTCGCCTTGTAGACGTCATCGGCAAATGCGTTGGCCGTCAGAGCGATAATGGGAATCCTGGCCCCATCCGGCCTCTGCCCTGTTTCCCCCAGCCTGCGTATGGCCTCTGAGGCCTCATAGCCGTCCATCACCGGCATCTGTATATCCATGAGTATCAGCCCATAGGTTCCCGGCTCGTCGGAGCAGAACCGTTCCACCGCTTCCTGTCCGTTGGCAGCACAGACCGTCTGGATTCCCCACATGGACAGCAGCTCCACAACAATCTCCCTGTTCAGCAGATTGTCCTCTGCCAGAAGAACCTTTGTGCCTTCCGGGAATTGCGCATGAAGGTTTGGAACACCTGGGGCGGCCTTGTCCGTGACCGTCTTATCCGCCTGCACCAGCTTAAAATAGATGGTGACGAAGAACCTGGTTCCCCTGTCTATCTGGCTCTCCACCCGGATGTCCCCGTTCATCATCTCCACCAGGTTGCGGGTGATGGCCAGGCCCAGTCCTGTCCCCTGGATCTGGCTGACCCGTGAATCCTCGGCCCGCTCAAAGGGCAGGAACAGCTTCTCCAAAAACTCCTGTGACATGCCGATCCCGTTGTCCTCCACCACAAATTCAAAGCAGCTCACCCCGCTGTCACTGGATATCTTCTCCTCCAGGTATACATTGATGCTGCCGCCCTCACGGGTGTATTTCATGGCGTTGGACAGCAGATTGATCAGGATCTGTTTCACCCTGACTGCATCCCCGTACACCGCTTCATGCTCCACGTGATTCATATGCACCGTATACAGCTGTCCCCTGCGCTCCATGTCCGGACGGACGATCTCTGAAACCTCTTTCAGCAGACTGTCCAGGCAGAACATGTCCTCGGCCAGGCTGATATCCCCGGACTCGATCTTGGACATATCCAGCACCTCATTGATCAGTTCCAGAAGGTGGCTGCCGGAAATGCTGATCTTGGACAGGCAGTCCATGATCTTTGGATCATCTCCCAGGGAATTCCGGGCAATGGCAGTCATTCCCAGGATCGCATTCATGGGAGTGCGTATATCGTGGCTCATTCTGGACAGGAAATCAGACTTGGCCTGATTGGCCTGGCTCAGAGATTCATAGGCCTCCTCCAGAGCCCGCTTGGCCTTCTTCTCCTCCTCATAGTATTCCAGCTCCTTCTGCTTCTCCGCGCTGATATTGCGCAGGGCAATGATGGCATTCCTCTCCTGCCCGGCCGTCAGATGAATCTCCATTCTCAGCCACAGGGCTGACTTTTTGTGCCGGAACTCTACTTCCGTCAGCTCAGTTTCACAGTTCTGCCCGCCTAGGAGCCGCTCCCTGGCGCAGATTCCCGCCACCCGGTTATAGTCGGCCTGGCCCACGTCCTCCAACAGATAGGCGCACAGATCCGTAGAATAGCGTCCGGTCCGCGGCAGCGCCACGCCCTTTGACGCCTCGGGCATACGCACTGCATAGTAGCTGTCCTCCTGCAGGTTCACATAGAAAATGCTGGCATATACACCGTTGACGGCCAGAAGGGCCGACTGGCTCATATGCAGACGTTCGCTGTTCTCCGACAGCTTGGATTTCATGCTGTGGATATTGTGAAGGGCGCCCACCACCCGGCTGGGCTTCCCGTCCGCCATCATCAGCCTGCTGTTCACCCTGAACCAGATGTAATCATCCCTGCTGCCCCCCGGTGTGGAACAGCGCACCTCGAACACCTCGGCCCGTCCGTTGCAGATATTGTCAATCACAGTGGGCACGTCGTCGGGGTGGACAATATTCTGAGCCTTCAGGATCTTGGAATAATTGGCCAGTTCTTGGCGCTGCACACCCTGACCGGTTCTTGGCTCATAGCAGATAAAGGTGTCCGTATCGATCAGATATTCAAACATCACCGCTGCGCTGGCTTCCATGGCCACCCGGTACATCTCCTGTTCCCGGTTCAAACGCTGCTGAAGTGATTTCCGCTGGGTGATATCCACCATGGTTCGCTGCAAAATGGCATCCCCATCGGGTGTGGTCCCCACGATCATGGTGACACCCTCAATCCAGTGGACCGATCCATCCTTCCAGCGCACCCGGTACTCGCTTTCCTTCGTATCCCCAACCATCTTCAGGCTGCGTTTTATGTCCAGCAGGCTCTGCTTGTCCTCCGGAATGACTGTCCCCAGGGCGCCTGCCTGCCAGTCATTCATCCCTTCCTCAACGCTCTCATACCCCATCATCGATAGGGCCGCATTGTTCAGGGCGATCAGGGGTGCGCTGCCGTCCCTGCAGTTGAGAAAGCGGATGATTCCGCAGGGCACGGTATCATAGATACTGGTCAGCAGCTGGGTCTGTTCCCTCAGACGCTGGGCGTCCTCCTCAGATCTTGTTATGTCCAGATACAGGCTGTTCACCATCCAATTGCCCGAAGCATCCTGGGCCTTCTTGCCGCTGTCAATGATCCACTTCAGGCTTCCGTCCCTGCAGCGGACGCGGTAGCGGGTAGAATATGTAAGTCCTCCATCCTTAAATGCCTCCGCACAGTCGGCCAGGGCCCCTTCCAGATCCGGCGGATAGACATTGCCCACGGCGCTTCCTCCGGTGGCTTCCATAAATTCCTCCACGGTATAACCAAACAGAGCCGCCGCTTCCTTGCTGACAAATGCGTAAGAGTACACATCGTCGTCATTGCTGATCTTAAGACCTCCTGCAATGGATGACATGATTACTTCCAGCTGCCGGTTCTGCTGCTTTGTCTCCGCCTCCAGGCTTGCAATGCGCTCCTGGACGTAGTCATAGGACTGCCTGCCGATTTTATTGGGAAACTGTTCCCCGTCCACCATCTCCTGATAAGGGTTGGAACAGTGGATATGGGTACATTTTAACCCCTCCTCCGTGTCCTGGAACACATAGGTCAGGCGCTGATGCACCTTCAGATACATCTCCGTGTCCGGAGCAGTGGTCACCCACAGCCGCCCGGTCACCACATACACTCCCGGCCCGGAACAGATCACATCGTACTGCTCATCACTGATATCACAGTTTGGAATGGTCTCCCTGAACTCCAGAAACCGCTTAACGCAGGCATCACGCCCCACAATATACTCTGATTCACCTGTCCCGAACCAAGAAAACTGGGGCGCAAACAGATCTATGATCCACTCCATATCATGTTCACAGTAGTGCTTGTGCATCAGGAGGCTGGCCAGTGTTCTCACTTCCTCCAAACGCTGGCTGTCTCCCGTCTCTTTCGTTGACTTCATGGGGCCCCACCTGCTTTCCTTTCATTCTTCTGCCTTGACGGCAGTCGGTTTATTTAGTCATTATACTATTTCCAGCTATTTTCAGCAATCATATTTCGTTTAATTGGAAATCCTGGTATTCTTAAAGGGATGCAACTTCAGGTTGCGCATCTGCAAACTGAGGTTGGTGGTGATCAGCTGCACAAGCGGGTATCATTTATATAAATATATTGATGAGGAGGTATAGGCTATGAGTTTTTCCGATAATCTGCGGGCCGTAAGAAAAGAGAGGAACATATCACAGGAGGCGTTGGCAGAACTTTTAAATGTGAGCAGGCAGGCTGTCTCCAAGTGGGAACAGGGGACCGGCTATCCTGAGATGGAGAAGATGCTGCTGCTCGCCAAAGAACTGAATGTGTCATTGGATTATTTGATGTCAGGCGTCGGCGTGGAGGGCGGGAACGGGTCGGCGGCCCACACTGCCGGTCCCACAGGGAAAATCATGATAAAAGCCCAGGACGGCAAAGCCATTGTAAACTGTTACAAGGTTCTGTCCTCCCCTCAGTTCAAGACAAAGGCTGGGGAACCAAAATACGCGCTGTTCGGCGTTGACGGGGTATCATTCTGGGGAGAAAATACGACGCACCTGGGCTGGTATGCGGATGAGGAGGCCATTAAGAAAGAACTGGATGCTATTCTGGCAGCGCTGAAAAACGGAGAACCCTCCTATGAATTACAGTACGCGGCCAAGGTGAAACGGAGCTTTCTAAGTATCAAGCTGGCGGATGATGAATCCGCGCCGTCCGGCCGGTAAGTTCGCCGTCACGCATATTAAGGGGATGTGAAAGGGAGTTGGGCGCGAATGGTTACGCGTCTAACTCCCACTGTTTCCGGTTTTAATTGTCTCCGGTTTTAATTGTCTCCAGTTTTAATTGTCTCCGGTTTTATAATCGTCCCTTGCCCAGTTGGGGGCGTTGATGGGACCGGCCTTGGCGTTGCCGTTTTTAGCTGCTCCCTGGATCTCAGGGACCTGGGCCTGCTCATTCTTCGGGCGGTTCATCTTCTGATGGTTCTCAGTTCCGTGGTTGTCCGGATCATAAGGGCTGGGCCTTCTCATTCCTGCTTTTGCCATGATCATACCTCCTTGTACTGTAGTAGTTTTTGTATCATCAGCAAAAGTATACAGGAAGTTTTGACGAAGCTTGAAAATGTTTCGGTGATACGATATATATCCGGCCATATCCGCAGCCGGTGCTGTCCTGCTCCCGGAATAAAGCAGGATCAGGTTCCGTACCCTGCGCAGTACGGTTTCCCGCTCAAAGGGCAGGCTTAAGATTTCAGCGGCTCCCAGCCCATAAGCCCTGTCCACAGATGGACCTTGGCAGCCCGGACCTTCCAGCACAACAGGAATCTGCTCCGTCCACCCATGCAGATTCATCACTGCCAGCACCTCAAAGCCGCTGAAACCTGTCAATACAGGATTCAGCAGCACGAGGGAGATGCCGGTCCCATACTCCCTGAGCAGCCCGATGGCCCCGGCTCCGCTTTCCGTTTCCAGACAGTCATACACTTCGGACAGAATGCCTGCCAGATGCAGACGGCTGCCCTCTTCCTGGTCCACAATCAGAATTTTATCCCGGTTTTTCAACAGATGCCTCCTTATGACTACAATAGTTTCGTTTTGTTGTAGTCTCCGGCAGCCAGTGTTGTATTTCCGGGAAATTTATGCTGAAAAATTAAAAACATATATGGTAAACAGACCGGAAGTGAACTCAGCTGATATCCGGTCTGTTTGTGATGTCCAGGCAGCCTCCGGGCGTGAAACAACTTGCTGTTTCGGATACGCCTGTAGTATAATGGGTATGTAGTTTACAACAAAACGAAACTTATGTGATCACCAGCCCCATGCGCTCGATCTGCCCCCTGTGGACAGCTCCGCTCTCCATGGTATAGATCCGGGTGGTGGACACGCTGGTATGGCCCAGGATATCCGCCAGACGAGACAGATCCTTTTCCAGTGAATAATAGGTTCGGGCAAACAGGTGGCGCAGGTTGTGAGGAAACACCTTGCCCGGTTCCACCCCCGCACTTTCACACAAGGATTTCATATCTCTCCAAATATTAGAACGGTCAATTGGTTTTCCTGTCCTGGTGATAAAAACCGGCCCTGACCGTCTTTTTTGATTTCTCATATAGGCTGTCAGCGCCTGCTTCAGCCGGCCCGGAAGAAACACGGTCCGGATCTTCCCTTTGCTGTTCACCACCGCCCTTCCGGCAGAAACCGCTTCCGCGGTGATGAAACGCAGCTCCGACACGCGTATGCCTGTTGAGCAGATGGCCTGGAGCACAAGGGACAGACGCTGGTTATCCCTTCTCTCCGCCGCGCGTACCAGCCGCAGATACTCCTGTCTGGTCAGCTCCCTGTCCTCCTTGCAGAATAAATCACGCTGTATCTTTAAGGGCTTTACCCTGCACTCCTCCCAGCCGCAGTAGCTCATGAACCCATTGGCCGCAGCCAGCATTGTGTTCACACTGGCCGCAGCATACCGCCCTGTCAGCTGTGCCTTCCAGGCGATCAGCGCCTGTTTGGTGACGGGCATTCCGTCTATGAATTCCTGCAACAGCGTGAGGCCGTGTAGATAATTTTTAATGGTAGCCGGGCTTTTCTCCTGTTCTTCCAGATATTTCCTGTAGTTTTGAATCAGATCTGAAGTGACGATGCGCTGCTGCTCCTTCTTATTCATGGTAATCCTCCTTTATCAGATATGGTTATTTTGCCGGGACCGTATGGATCTCATGCTAATAACATATACCAATAAATGGAAGTAAATTGGGATGACAGAACCACGAAGATCAATGCCGCGGGGTAGGTTGATCACAGCTTCTCACATCCGGCACCGCAAGGCACAGGAAAGCGGCCAGCAGCACCAGACCGCCGGCAATCAAAAACCATTTCTCGACCCCATATCTCTCAGCTAAAACACCTGAGACAGTCAGGCCCAGGGGGCCGGAAAGCAGCCGTATGCTGCTGGATAAGGACAGCACCCGCCCCAGATACTTTGCTTCAAAGTTGCTTTGCAGCAGCGGAGTGTACATACCCCAGTAAAACGGGCCGGAGACTCCCATCAGCCAAGAACAGACCACGAATACGGAAAAGCCGCCGGGCGGCAGTATACCAGAGATGAACAGAGCCAAACTCATCAAAAGGAACGAGCCGACGATGGTATAAACTCTGTTTTTTGTTCCTCCCCACTTCGACAATACCAATGAGCCAAACAGCAGGCCCACTGAGAATACAACTTCCACAATACTGGCATTTGTGCTGGTACCGTTAAAATAAGACATGCTCATCAATGGAAACAACGCGCTGGTGGGCATAAGCGCCAGCGTATAAAGGCTGCCGATTAATACCAGGCCAAGCATCCCTTTTTGAGCCCGGAGAATCCTGAATCCGTCCTTCGCCTCCCGCAGGACCTGCACTCTTGTGCGGTTCTCCTCCTGCTGCAATTCAGGTATTACGGTAATTCCCAATGTAAATACCGCAATCAGTGCTCCGATGACATCCAGGAAAATAATTCCGCTTAAACTCCAGGAATTGTAAAGCACGGCCGCGATGACCGGACTTAAAATCTGTGATATGGACTCCAGGGACTGGGAATACCCGGCGCACCTGGTCAGCTGGTCTGATGGGACAATCTGCGGCGTCACGGCCTGCAGACATGGAGTGTGGAACGCGGAGCCGATGGAGCGGAACAGCAGAACCACCAGGATCAGGCCTGTTGACAGATTGCCTGCCCAGCCGGCAGCCACCATCACAAAACTAGCCGCAGAGATCAGCAGGTCTGATATAATCATAATCCGCTTTCTGCTGTACCGGTCAATAAACACGCCGATAAACGGCCCCAGAACCCCCTGGGGCAGAAATCCCATCATCATAGCAACTGACAGGACCATTGCCGAACCAGTTTGATCTGTCAAATACCATACGATTGCAAACTGAAGGACAGAGCTTGAAAGCTGAGAAAATGCCTGCCCTGTCCAGATAGTAAAGAAATTCTTTTTCCAGTCATTTGAAGATATCATCATATCCCCTCCCATGTGTTTTCTGAAGCTGCTCACTGCATTTCATGATAAACCCCATTTATAAATATTCCTCCGTCAGCTTCCGAAAACTCAATACGAGGGTAATCCGTTCGATTCTCATAATATAGGCTTCTGTTGGGCAGATATTTTCCTAATATCCCCAGATCAAGATATTTCCCTGCCGAGACATCCGCCGAACCGCCTGCCGGAACCGCCTCCACGATCTCCACAACAGCGACATACTGTTTGTCAGAGGAATAGATTTCCTTAACAGTGGTTCGTCCGCCTAAACCCAGCATAACACCCATCGGCGAAATGATTGCTAATGCCGCCAGCATTAGCATTGGCAATAGGCAAATGGTTATGCAGATAAAATTGATCACTCGTCTTACAATCTTATTGCCTTTGGAGGTAAATGCTGTATAAAACGACAGAATCACCATGGGTTGTGAATAAAAATTTGCCGCAAGTCCCAGCATCGCAAGGGGCAGAAGATATACCGAGGTCGCGGCCACCCATCTTTCGCTGCGGTTTTTCCTGTAGGCATACAGACCAAGGGCAGCAATGCATGTATTAAATATAATATTCCCCCACGGGCTTACCGGATTATACCGATACCCTGTTATCAACTGCCCGGCGGCCTGAAAAACATAAAATAGTATAAATCCATAATATAAAATAAGTAATTTCATCACAGGCTTCCTC
>URUZ01000276.1 GCA_900551225.1 uncultured Clostridium sp. | reverse complement strand
CTGCCTGACGGCCTCCACGAAAGAGGCGGTCAGCTCTGTCTCGCTGGTCTCAAACTTATAATTGAAGTAGTCGACAGTGGAGATGACAAAATCCTTGTTCACAAACTTCGCCACATACTTTTCAATATCAAATCCGCTGGACAGGGTGAACACAGTGCCCCACAGCACCAGGCTCAGGGTCATGGAGAGAATAACCAGCAGAGTGCGCTTCCGGTTCCGCCCCAAATTGGACAGGGCTATGCAATGGATCTTCGCTCCGTCTGTGGATTTTTTGGTCAGCGCGGCCTTGTGCCCAAATGCCCCGGCGTCGCTTTCCGTGTAGCGGACCGCCTCGATGGGCGAGACAGAGCCTGCGATCTTTGCCGGCTTGCGAACGCTGATCCATACCGTTAAAAATGCAAAGGCAGCCGCACCGATGAAGATGAGAGGATTGGCGGACACCTTGACGCCCGCATCGGCACTGTAAACCGTGCCGTCCATAAGGAAGGGCATCAGGGCCTTTCCGATCAGGAAGCCGGTCAGCAGGCCGATGGGGATGCCGATGACCGAAAGCCGCAGGGACTGCCTGCCAATGAGCCGCTTGATCTGCCGGCTGGTGGTTCCCAGGGTTTTCAGCTGGCCGTAGGACTGGATATCCTGAATAACGGATATCTGAAAAATATTATAAATGATCAGATATCCCGTCACCATAATCAGCAAAATTCCAGCAAGTCCGGATAGAAGCAGGACGGGATTTCCCAGTAAGTCGCCGCTCTGATAGGCAGGGCTTACCCTTGCAATGACATAATTACTGTCGGTCGGGCTGCCGCCCATGATGTCGCAGGTATATCCGGTTTCCGAAAGAAGCTGCAGCAGCTTCGGCTCCACCGCCCCGCCGCCGCGAAACATCACATAGGCCGCTACAATACCTGAATAGTCGTTGTCCTCCGGATAGGTATAGGTCAAAAGTTCCGAATGGGCGTCCACAAAGGCTTTGGACACGATCAGACGGCCGATGCCGCTTAACATGTCTGTCTCCCAGAACCCGCACAGGGTAAAATCGGTGGTATAACGCGTGCCCCTGATATCATATTGCAGTGTGACTGTCTGGCCGACCTCTGCAGGTACGCCCAGGGTCTCCAATGTTCTGGTATCAGCTATGATTTCGTTTTCCGCCTCGGGCCGGCGCCCTGTTGTGGGCGTATAGCGGGCAAACTCCAGCGCTGTATCATCCATATACCACAGATCGGCAGGCCATTTTTCCACGCCGGGATACTGCAGGCGGTAAGAAACCGCTTTGGTGTAGGCGATTTTATCTATCAGCGGATGGCCCTTTACGTCCTCATATACCTGGTCGCTAATGTAGTTTAAAACCGCCTGCCCATCGCCGCCCTGTCGGCGGATATTCTGATCCTGCACGGTATCCATCAGGCCGGAGCCCAGGGTAAATATCGTGGTAAACAGGAGGGTGGTTAGTGCTATGGCAACACCAGAAATCACATTCCGGCTTTTCCCTGCCTTAAAATAGCGGCTGGACAACCGTTTGATGATGGTGGCGTTGTTGTTTCCAAATAATAGATCCTTCATCAGTCGGCCCTCCTTATCCAGCGATTTTTCCGTCTTCAATCCGGATGATGCGGTCGGCAAGCTGGGCAATCTCATCATTGTGGGTGATCATCACAAGGGTCTGATGGAAGTTACGGCTGGTGGTTTTCAGCAGACCCAAAACATCGCTGCTTGTCCGGCTGTCTAAATTGCCGGTGGGCTCGTCAGCCAGGATAATGGCGGGCTTTGAAATGAGCGCCCGGGCAATAGCCACGCGCTGCTGCTGTCCGCCAGAAAGGTTGTTCGGCATATTCTGGAGCTTATCCTCCAGAGCCAGCGTATGCACAATGTCCTCCATATACCGCCTGTCTGCCTGGTCGCCGTCCAGTTCCACGGGCAGGACAATGTTTTCATAGACATTCAGCACGGGAACCAGATTATAGTTTTGGAAGACAAAGCCGATGTTGCGCCTGCGAAAAATAGTCAGCTGCTCGTCCTTCATTTGGGACAGCTCCTTGCCCCGCACCACGATGCTGCCGGAGGTAGGGACATCCAGACCGCCCATCATATGCAGCAGCGTAGATTTGCCGCTGCCGGAGGTGCCTACAATGGCGGCAAATTCCCCCTGCTCAATGGAGAGGGTCACGCCATCTAACGCTCTTGTCACATTAGGCTCTGCACCGTAATATTTTTTTAAGTCGGTTACTTGTAAAATGCTCATGGAAACAACCAGCCTTTCATATCGATAGCATGATTATAAAGGGCAATTCTCACAGAAATGTCACGAAGGTGCTTCCACGGCCCCTTCAAATGTCACAATTTTGTGATATTTTGGTTTTTCACCTGCGGGGCAGGAACACAGAAAAGGTGGCGCCCTGACCCGGGCTGGACGAAACGAGGATGTAGCCGCCCTGCATCGTGATAATTTCCCTGGCCAGATACAGACCAATCCCGATACCCTCTACGTCGCGCACCGCTTCCTCCCGGTAAAACCGTTTGAAGATGGCCCCCTGGTTTTGTTCTGTGATTCCCATTCCAGTGTCGGCAATATCAATTTTCAAGTACATCTCCCGTTCCTCGACTGAGACTCGGATACTGCCGCTGGTGGGCGTATATTTTATGGCGTTGTCCAAAATGTTGAATAACGCCTCGCTAGTCCACTTCCGGTCATGGGAGACGCGCAGGTATTCATTGCAGCGCACCAGAACCTCAATCTGCTTTTTCTCAGCATTCAGCAGGATTTCGCCCAGCGCCGATGCCAATGTGTCATAGATACGCTGCTCCTTTTTCTCCAGGGCGATGACGCCGGTTTCCAGGCGGGAAGTTTTAATCATGGCCTGCATCAGAAAATCCAGCTTGTCCAGCTGGCCGCTGGCCGCCTGCAAAAACTCCCTCCGTTTTTCCTCCGGGACAGGCTCCTCCAAAAGCGTGGCGTTCACCATTTTCAGATTGGCGATGGGAGTCTTCACCTGGTGGGCAATATCGGAGATCAACTCCTGCAGCTCGGCCCGCTCCTTTGCGATGCCGCGCCGGTTTTCTCCCATGATTTCGTACAGGCGGACCAGGCGGTGATTGATTTTATAGAATAGGCTTTCTTCCTCCGCCAGCTCTGGCAGCTCCATGTTCCCCGCCGTCATTGCGTCCAGCAGCCCGCACAGTCTATCTGAGAATCCGGTCAACTTCCCGCGCAGGGCGGCAGTAAAGAAGGCGACGCATGCTAAAACCAGCAGTAGGAACACAAGGGTATACCAGACCACCTCCATGTTGTTGGTCAGCCTGTACATCACCGCAAGAAAGGCTGCGGACAGCAGCAAAAGGATGACGTACACCCCGACACAAATTTGATTGACGGAGTGTTTTAGACCTGTCATTTATTCATCCCTCCAATCCACAGATACCCCATGCCATATACTGTTTTGATATAAGAAAACCCGTTGCCCTCAATTTTGCCCCGGATACGGCTGATGGCGGAGGTCAGGGCATGCTCATCCACAAAATTTTCATCCGCATCCCATAGCTTCTCCAATAGCGCCTGCCGCGTGAGTACGATCTGCGGGTTTTTCGTCAGCACCTTCAGCAGCCTGTATTCCAGCGGCGTGAAGGAAACTGCCTGCCCCGCCAGAGTGGCGCTCATCCCCGTGAAGTCGATTCGCAGGTTTCTATCGTCGAAGAAATCGCTGCCTGACTGCTTTTGCACCCGGGAAAGCAAGGCAGCAACTTTTTTGCGGAATACGCTGATGGGAAAGGGCTTTGTCACATAGTCGTCCGCTCCCAGCTCGAAGCCCCGGAGCATATCGCTCTCCATGTCGTGGGCCGTCAGGAAGATAATGGCGGTGTCGGGGCGGCGCTCCTTTCGTTCCTGGCAGAAATCAAAGCCATTTCCATCCGGCAGGTTCACGTCCAGCACAATCAGATCATAGTCCCGCTTTTCGCAAAACGCCGCGGCCTCCGCTTTTGTTACAGCAGCGTCTATCGTATATCCTTCAACAGAAAGGTTGTAGCAAAGCGTGTTATTCAAAAGGCGGTCATCCTCCACCACTAATATCCTCATGAAAAATCCCTCTCTTTTCTAAACTAAGAACACAATAAAATGTTACAGAACTTCACAAAAGATGTGTAGTTCCATTTTATTTTATCGTGAAAATCCACTTTTCTCAATTCCAATTATTTCTTAATGTCTCCATCTGTATTTTGGAATATGAGAAAATCGGCATCTGAATAGGAAATCATATCATTCCTTGTGTCATGTCTGAACGAATTTTTTGCAGTCAGGGCCTTATACAATGAACACCGCCAACATCCCTGATGGGAAGATAGCGGTGTTCTTGTACGAACTATGAAATAAAAACACTATTTCTTGTAAAGAATAAATAAGTCTTAATTATTCTTCAGCTGATGCTGAACCTGGATTTTGCAGCAGGCAAAACGGATGTCCTTCCGGATCGAACATCGTAATACACTGATATTCCTCATAAAACTGGGTGGGTGAAACCGTTGCTCCAAGTTTCTGGGCCTGTGCAGCCGATTGTTGTAAATCATCTACATAATAGTCCAAATGTATCATCTGCCCTTGACTACCGGGTTTAGACGGCCATTCAGGCCGTATATAACCTTCATCTAATTGGAACTCTACACGTTCGCCATTGGGCGAGATTAAGCCGCACCAGCTGTCAGGAAGTGGCTTCCAGTCAAGTATTTGTGCGTAAAAGCTGCTTAACTCATTCGGATTTTTACAGTCAATTATGATACTGTGTATTTTTGCACTCATAATTTCTCCTCCATAATTCTTTATTCATATTAACTAATATTTACCAAAAAACCGGCTATTACAGAGAAGACAGCGATAAAACCCAGATAAAGGCCGAAGCGTCGGTTTCCCAGTACTATTTTTACCGCTCCCAGGTTTGTAATTTTAGTTGCCGGTCCGGTCAGCATAAACGCTGCCGCCGCGCCCATGCTCATGCCGTCTGCCAGCCATTGCTGCAAGAGCGGTATGGTTCCTCCGCCGCAGGCGTATAAGGGGACTCCGATTGTGGCTGCCAACAGCACTCCAAAGCCGCTGTTTTTCCCGAACAGACCTGCAAATGCCCTGGCTGGCACATAGCGCTGAAACAGGGCAGATAATAGTACGCCTAACACGAAATAACCGCCTGTAGCCTTAAAATTCCTTCCTATATTCTTAATCAGCCGGACGCCTATGTGAGGGCTGGTGTCCCGATTTACCGGCTCTTCAAAGCTGTCGAACTTAAAGAATGCTTTTCCTTTGTAAAAATAGTGAATCAGCACGCCAACCGTAATACCACATAAAAGGCAGGCCAGGAAGCGTATAAAAAGCGCTCTCTTTCCCAGGGCAGCACTGTATAAGAGCAGCTGCGGGTTGAGTAAAATCGAACTCATCATGAATGCAGCCAGAAAATCGTCCTTCAATCCTTTTTGGGAAAATGCCGCCGCTATCGGAATGGTTCCATACATACAGAGCGGGGAGGCAATTCCCAATAAACTGGCTGGAATTACTCCAACTACTCCCAGGCGGCTGTTTCCCAGTAAAGCCACAAAACTGTGAATTCTTTTTTTTCCAAACACCGATACAACAGACCCAAGCACCATGCCAAGAATCCAATAAGGGGCAATCTGTTCAAACTGGACGCTGAAATAATACCAGAGATAAACGGATTCCCGTTTTATAACATCACTCATCGAGGTCCACCAGACGGTAGGTTCTGCCGCCAAGCCCCATCTTCTCTGCATGTTCCAGGGTCAGCAGTCCGTTTTTGGACTCAATCCGTTTTACCAGTTTTTCTCCGTCCTCTGCCAGATACACAAGGTCCACACACGCCTGATCCAAAGCAACAGGATCAAGGGAGGCAAGGATTCCGATATCCGCCATGGCAGGTTTTGCCGGGTAGGCGCTGCAGTCACAATCCACTGACAGATTATTCATCACACTAATGTAGAGAATATTTTCACCCCGATCAGCTGCAACCGCGCTGGCTGCTTCGGCCATGGACTCTAAGAAGGTATCCTGTGTGGAACCGCCCCAGCCCGTCAGACTGTTGCCAGCGCTGTGGATCAGATTCTTTCCGCCGGAGGATGCAAATCCTATGGAGATGTTTTTTATGGCTCCGCCAAAGCCGCCCATCTCATGCCCTTTAAAGTGGGAAAGTACCATGACGAAATCATAGTCATTATAGTGGGAACCTACAATATCTTCTTTTAAATGCGTTCCTCCGGTCACCGGAAGGCTAATCTCATCTTCCGCATCTAAAATATCTACCGGGGCGATGGCCGTAAATCCGTGATCTTCGGCTGCCTGCAGATGCATCGCCGTGCTGGCCCTTTTTCCTCCATATGCAGTATTGCAGTCCACGATGGTTCCGTCAACACTCTGCACAAGTTCTTTTATTAGGTCGGGAGACAGAAAATAGTGTCCTCCCGGTTCTCCCATACTTAGCTTGACAGCGACTTTACCGGCTGCCTCCCGGCCCAGCGCCTCGTAGGCTTTTTGCAGCGCTTCCGGACTGATATCCTTTGTCATATATACAGTGGAACCCTCGGTATCAGATTCATATGTTTGATAGTCTTCTTTCTTCTCTTCCGGTGCTGTCTCTTCGCACGGAATCATCACGGTTTCTGTCTGTGCCTCTGCTTTTGTGGTTTCCTGTGTTGTCTGTACTTCCTGTGTTGTCTGTACTTCCTGCGATGTCTGCACTTCCTGCGATGGATTTGTCTCGCCTCCATGGTTACAGGCAGTTAATGTCCCGGCCATCAGCATTACGACTGATAAAACAACTGTTTTTCCAAACTTTGAGTTTATTCTCCGCATTACGCCAACCTCCATTTTCCTTTTTTTACCAGTATATCAGTAATGGCTGGTCTATGAATGCTATTGGCAAAAATTAGTGAAAAATGTCAAAAACTCAATACCCCTGTCCTACACAATGCTCGAATCGCTCGAAAGGCCTTCCTGTATATCCTATCCTACCCAGGCATTGGGCGAAAACAAAGAAAAAGGACCTTTTTTAATGATGTGCTTTGGCTATGAGAGCATTGAAATTGATGTTAGCAAAATACTAACAATATAGTGTGCTGTGATTACGATTTCCCCCATGTCAAAGCGAATGCCTCCCGCCAGTCTGAGCATGTCGCAGAAGTGGAGAAGGCCACTTACGGATATCTGTCCAAACTGGATGAATATGAATAAGTCGAGCGTACACAGCTGGAGAATGCAGGGAAACTTCCCCACAATGAATCGGTAGCCCGCCGTGCTTAATACTAAACAGCAGTTGCTTCCAGTGTAATAAAGTGAATGCCCCTTTTTTTGGCCTCCTCTACCAAAAGGTCTAATAGCTTCATAGTAATCTCTTTGCTGGGGTAATCAGGGTGAACATACATATTCATAATACAGGCTCTTTCCCCAGTAGGATTGTGATAAGTAGGCATGACCTGATAGAAGGTGACCCCTCCCGCCCCAATTGCACAGTCACCGTCATAGACCAGCCATGCAGCATGCAGATCCTGCTCAAAGCATCTCTCATAATATCGGCGCGTCTCTTCTTTTACCTTTGATAAATCAGCATCAGCGACAAGATGATTTATTGTCCGCAGACCTTCAAGCCTGAGCTGCGTGAGAATTCCAATATCGTCCATTCCTGCTTTTTTATATCCCATTATGTTTACCTCCTTAGATCCAATATAAGTCTAACCGGGCATTATGTTTTCTTCTAAATTAAGGAATCTAATAAGCCTGCTCTCATGAACAGGATTCCAATCTGTTTATTTAAATACAGTATAGCAGGAGTGGTTATCATAAAACCCACCACTGAAAAAAACTCAATGCAACTGTCAAAAATTCAGAAATAGAGTCTCTAATTTGGTAAAGTAGTGTAAGCGGCTATTGCCAGGGGCAGTTCATTAGAACTTTATGATGCGAGAAGTGGGATAGCGTCAATTTAGTGCTATCCCACTTTTTAGCAGTATAGATTATGCTAATAGTTACAATCATTTTACAAATATCCCTATGGATTAACAGAACGTCTAAAAATAATCCATGTGCTTAAGAAATAACATAGTAACAAGATTGCTAAAATTCCTACTGTCACCCCAATCTGTAATATTAATGCAGTAAACCCTATAT
>URUZ01000275.1 GCA_900551225.1 uncultured Clostridium sp. | reverse complement strand
GATCTGGCATCTGTACGTGGTGAATCTGGTGATCGGCTGCATGAACGCGTTCCAGCAGCCCGCGGCCATGGTTGCGGTTACATTGCTGACGCCCAGGCGGTATTACACCAACATCAGCGGGATGCAGGCATTTTCCAACTCCGTGAACGCCATTCTGACCCCGTCCCTGGCAGCGGCCCTTATGGCCTTCGGCGGAATCCGGCTGGTGCTGGCAGTGGATCTGATCTCCTTCAGTGTGGCCTTTATTACTCTGGCCTGGTTTATCCGTATTCCCGAGGAACAGGTGGAGAAGGAACCGGGAAAAGAGGAGGAGAGCTTCTGGCAGCAATGTTTGTCAGGCATCCGCTACCTGCGGCAGAAACGTGCGGTGTGGAATCTGATCCTGTTTTTCGCCCTGGTGAACCTGCTGGCATCCATGGCAGGGAACAGCCTGATGCCGGCCATGATCCTGTCCCGTACCGGCAATAACCAGAAGCTGCTGGGAATCGTGTCCTCCTGTCTGGGCGTGGGAACCATGGCGGGCAGCCTGGTGGCCGCCGCCGCAAGGCCTCCCAAGAGCAGAAAAAGGGCTATATTTTTATCCTGCGGCCTGTCATTTCTTCTGTGTGACGTGCTGTGGGGACTGGGACAGAGCTGGCAGGTGTGGGCCATAGCGGCGCTGGCCGGGAACTTCCCCCTGCCGATCCTGAACGCCAGCCTGTCGGCAGTGCTGCGTGAGAAGATTCCGGTGCACATGCAGGGGAGGGCATTTTCTACCCAGGCTACCTTTCAGTTTTTCACTATCCCTCTGGGCTATCTGGCCGGGGGCGTGCTGGCCGACTATGTGTTCGAGCCGTTTATGCGGGGAGACGGGTGGCTGCAGCAGCTCTTTGTATCCCTTGTGGGAAGCGGGAAGGGCTCAGGCATGGCGGTGATCTTCCTGATCACCGGGCTGGCAGGTCTGCTGATCAATCTGGCGGCGCTGAAGAATAAAACATTTGATGAAATAGATACATAAGAAAAAGGAGGCTATGAGATGTACGAATCGAGATGTGGAGTCTGCTGCAACGAATGTGAGCGCAAGGAGACGGTGCACTGCACCGGATGTCCCACCATGGCTATGCCGTTCTGGGGCAGCGAATGCGGCGTAAAGACCTGCTGTGAGAGCAGGAAACTGGACCACTGCGGCCAGTGTGAGGAGTTCCCCTGTGAGATGTGCGCCAACATGGGCAAGGACATGGGATTTGACCCGGAACCAAGGCTCGCAAAGTGCAGGGAATGGAATAAATAAAGTAAAATTACAAAAATGCCGCCGGTCCATGGCAAGGAACCGGCGGCATTTCTGTACATGGTGAATCACTCGCAGAACGGGGATTCACCGCTTCACACTTTCCCGGGCCTATGGCAGAGGCGCCGGGTATCTTTAAGAGGATTCGGACCCTTGGCTGAGGTCCGGTATATGAAACAAACTAATGAGGGTTATTTGTTGGTTTTATAAATATTTTTCTCTCTGGGAAGAGTCACATTCAGCAGGATGGCCACCAGGGTTGCAATCACAACCGGAGACTTACCGAAAATGGTGGTTACCCACACGGGGAATGCTGACAGGGAGGCAGATGCCTGTGACACGCCCATGCCCAGAGCAGCCGCAAGGCCTACAATGGAGGTATTGCGGTAGTTCATATCCTCGGTCATAACCAGCTTCATACCGGTCATGGCGATGGATGCGAACACGGAGACAGTTGCGCCGCCCAGCACTGCGTAAGGGATTGTCGTCAGCAGTGCGGAGAATTTGGGGAACAGTCCGGCAATGAGAATAATTGCAGCGGAGATACCCAGGGTCACGCGGTTTACTACCTTGGTTGTGGCTACGATACCCACGTTCTGGCTGTAAGTAGCAGTGGGAAGGCAGCCTAAAAATGAACCTACCACGTTGGATACGCCATAACCGATGATGGCGCCCTGCAGCTCATTGGAGGTGGGCTCGCGGTCCAGGCCTCCGGCTGTGGTGGCGGAGAAGTCTCCGATGGCCTGCACGGAGTTGATCACGAACAGAAGTCCGATGGCAACGCAGGAGGAGATCTCAAAATTAATTCCAAAATGCATGATCTGGGGCAGCTGGAACATGCCTGCCTCAGCTACATTGGTAAAGCCCACCATGCCGAAGAACATGGAGAAGATGTAGCCTGCGATCATACCTACAAGAATAGAAGCCAGTTTCAGAAAACCTTTTGCAAAATGGTTCAGTCCTGTGACAACCACCAGTGTGAATATTGCCACGGTCCAGTTCTGCCAGGAACCGTAATTTTGCTGCCCTGCGCCGCCGGCCATGTAGTTGATGGCAGTGGGGTAGAGGGAGAGGCCGATGGTAAATACCACAGTGCCTGCGATTAACGGTGGGAAGAACTTGCGGATCTTTTTAATGGCAATTCCTACGACGATTGCACAGAGGCCGCCAACGACCTGGGAACCCAGGATTGTTGCGATACCATACTGTTCGGCGATGGCCTGCATGCTGGGAACGTAAGCAAAGCTGACGCCCAGGATAACAGGGAGTCCGGCACCCAGCCGGAAGCCGCCTTTTTTGCCCAGAGGAAAGAGCTGGAGCAGAGTAGCAAGGGCGGAGACCACCAGGGAGGCCTGAATCAGGACTACCCGGTCTGCCGTATCAATGCCCGCAGCGCCGGAGATGATGATGGCCGGTGTAACACAGCCCACGATCATGGCGACTACGTGCTGGAGGGCCAGGGGGATTGCCTGACTCATCTTGGGGATACCGTCCAGGTCGAACAGTGATGCCTGATGCTTTTCTGAATTCATGTAAAAGCCTCCTTTACGCTAAATGGATATGGGTACCGGTTTTTCCCTGGATACCGTCTTTTGCTTTTTCCAATAGCGTAATCAGGGCTGTGCGTCCTGGTTTTGACTCAGCAAATTTAACAGCAGCCTGAACCTTGGGAAGCATGGAGCCTGGAGCGAAATGTCCCTCGCCCATATAGGTCTTAGCATCAACAGTGTTCAGATCATCCAGCCACTTCTCTTCCGGCTTTCCGAAGTTAATAGCAACCTTTTCTACTGCGGTCAGAATGATCAGGAAGTCTGCATCCAGATCTTCTGCCAGCAGCTCACTGGCGAAATCCTTGTCGATTACGGCACTGGCGCCCTTTAAGTGGTTTCCCTGACGGGTAACCGGAATTCCGCCGCCTCCGCAGGCAATTACCAGCTGACCGGAGTCAACCAGGGAGCGGATTGCGCCGATCTCAACGATCTCGGCGGGTCTGGGAGAGGCAACTACACGGCGGTAGCCGCGTCCTGCGTCTTCCTTCATGATGTAACCGTAGTTTTCTTCTGCGGCCTTAGCCTGCTCTGCGGTCATAAAGTGGCCGATGGGTTTGCTGGGGCTGTCAAATGCAGGATCTTCAGCATCCACACGAACCTGTGTGATCATGGTGGATACCGGAATGTCGTACATTTCACGGTTGTAAAGCTCTTCTCTCAGGGCGTTCTGCAGGTCATAGCCGATGTAAGCCTGGCTCATGGCAACACAGACGGAGAGGGGAGTGTTGGGCTGGTTCTCATCTTCACGGCTTAAAGCAGCCATGGCGTTGTTGATCATACCCACCTGAGGGCCGTTGCCGTGTGCTACAATTACCTCGCAGCCTTCCTGGATCAGGTCTACGATTGCTTTTGCAGTGATCTTAACAGCCACCATCTGCTCCGGCAGGGTATTGCCTAACGCATTGCCGCCCAGTGCGATGACGATACGTTTTTTCTTATTATTTTCCATAGTGATTCCCCTTTAGTTTTTGCAAAAAATAGGATTTTGGGATAAAAAAGGCCGCCGGACCGAATGCCCGGCAGCCCGTGAGTTCAAAATGATTCATTCATCTGGAATTTATTTGAATACTCTGGGAGTTCCTTTTTCTTCCAGCTTCTTTAATACATCAGCGGGATCAGCAAACTTAGCCAGCATGATCATAGCTGCGATTACGTATGGCTTGTAGCTGGCCTCTTTGTACAGAGGATCGCGGTAGCGGTCGAATACAGAAGCCTCAACCTCGCCGTCCTTGCAGCTTACATCGTTGATGTCAGCCGGTAAGCAGTGCAGGTACAGAGCCTTGCCGTCCTTGGTGGTCTTCATCAGCTCTTCGGTGCAGCACCAGTCTTTGTGCTGAGCGTTCTGAGCCAGCAGCTCTTTCTCCAGAGCCTTGATGCCCTCGGAGTCGCCTGCGCCGTACAGGTCGGTTCTCTTCTCCATAGCTGCGAAAGGAGCCCAGCTCTTGGGATATACGATGTCGGCATCCTTGAATGCGTCAGCCATGTCATGGGATACGCGGAAGGAACCGCCGGTCTTCTCTGCGTTCTTCTTGGCAACTTCCTCAACCTCAGGCATGATCTCATAGCCTTCCGGATGAGCCAGAACAACTTCCATGCCCATTCTTGTCATCAGGCCAACAACGCCCTGGGGAACGGAGAGGGGTTTGCCGTAGGAAGGAGAGTAAGCCCAGGTCATAGCCAGCTTCTTGCCCTTTAAGTTCTCTACGCCGCCCATTTCATGGATGATGTGCAGCATGTCGGCCATACACTGTGTGGGATGGTCGATATCGCACTGTAAGTTAACCAGGGTTGGTTTCTGCTCCAGAATGCCGTCCTTGTGGCCCTGGGTAACAGCGTCAACAACCTCGTGCATGTAAGCGTTGCCCTTGCCGATGTACATATCATCACGGATACCGATAACGTCAGCCATGAAGGAGATCATGTTGGCAGTCTCGCGGACAGTCTCGCCATGAGCTACCTGGCTCTTACCCTCGTCCAGATCCTGAACTTCCAGACCTAATAAGTTACATGCGGAAGCGAAGGAGAAACGTGTGCGGGTGGAGTTGTCACGGAATAAGGAGATGCCCAGTCCGCTCTCAAATACTTTGGTGGAGATGTTGTTCTCTCTCATGAAACGCAGAGCATCTGCAACGGTCCAAACTGCTTCCAGTTCCTCGTCGGTTTTCTCCCAGGTCAGGAAGAAGTCGTTCTCGTACATCTCTTTGAAGTTGAGCTGGTTTAACTTATCGATGTAATCCTGTAATGTTTTCATAAATTTAAACTCCTTTTTGTATGTGAATTTTTTATATTGGGTATCGAATGGGATAAAGCTTCCATGTTCCACAGACATCCCAACCTCCCCGGCGGCCATTCAGCGGGACCGCCGGAAATGTCGTTGATGCGTGAGGCAGATCGTTTCTAGGCAAGGGTCTGCCTCACTTGGGATTTTATGGAAAATGGCTTTCAAATGAGCAGTGCGAAAATCGGATGGAAGCGCATCCGTTAAGAGCTTGCTCTTATAAGGATGTGATTCTATTCGATTTTCACCACTGCGGAAATAATCAAATTACTTGCAGTAAACAGTAGGCAGAGCTGCATAAACAGCTGCACAAGTTACCAGATCCTGCTTCCAGGTCTTCTCGTTGGGAGCGTGAGCCTGAGCCTCAGCGCCTGGGCCAAAGCCGATGCAGGGGATTCCGTTACGGCCCATGATGGATACGCCGTTGGTGGAGAAGGTCCACTTGTCGGTCAGAGGTCTTGCTGTTCTCATAGCAACAGTCTCCTCAGCGCCGATTCTTGCCTCACCGTACAGGTTGGTGTAAGCTTCTTCCAGAGCCTTGGTTACATCGTGATCCTCCGGGATAACCCAGGTGGGGAAGTAGCACTCGATCGGATATGTAAGTCCCTTGTAGGAAGGACGGGAATACTCGTACATGGAAACAGTTACGTCCTCGCCGTACTTTTTAACTGCAGGCAGGTCGCGGATTTCGTCTAAGCAGCTCTCCCAGGTCTCACCGGCTGTCATACGACGGTCCAGAGATACGGAACAGGAGTCAGCTACCGCACAGCGGCTGGGAGAGGTGAAGAATACTTCGGAAACGGTAACTGTGCCGCGTCCTAAGAAGTTGGCTTCCTTCCACTCTGGGTTGTATTTCTCATCCAGCATTTTTACAAGGCCTTTAACTTCCTTGTCGTCAGCTGCGTCGTTCTCATTTAAGGATCTTACATCCTGAAGAATGTCAGCCATCTTGTAGATTGCGTTGTCGCCGCGCTCAGGAGCGGAACCATGGCAGGAAACGCCCTTCACGTCAACGCGGATCTCCATACGGCCTCTCTGTCCGCGGTAGATACCGCCGTCGGTAGGCTCTGTGGATACTACGAAGTCCGGACGAACCTTATCCTCGTTGATGATGTACTGCCAGCACAGGCCGTCACAGTCTTCTTCCTGAACGGTACCGGTTACCAGAACAGTGTACTTGTCGCTTAACAGGCCCATATCCTTCATGATTCTGGCGCCGTATACAGCAGATACGATACCGCCGCACTGGTCGGACACGCCGCGGCCGCCGATCTCGGTGTCATTCTCATAACCCTCATAGGGATCGAAGTTCCAGTTGCTCTTGTTGCCGATACCAACAGTATCAATGTGGGCGTCAAAGCCGATTAAGGTCTTGCCGGTTCCCATATATCCCAGAACGTTGCCCATGTCGTCGATAACGACTTTGTCAAAGTCCAGTTTTCTCATCTCCTCAGCGATGCGGTCGATGTGAGCTTTCTCATCGCAGCTCTCGCCGGGGAATTTAACGATGTCGCGTAAAAATTTGGTCATGTCTTTTTCATAGTTCTGTGCTGCTTCTTTGATTTTGCCGTAATCCAGGCTCATTTTTGTTTCCTCCATAGATTTTATAATTGGTTGAATGTTTATGTGACACCCGCCCCCGCCCAGATATGAGGGCGGGAAACGTGAACTTCCTTATATATAGATGACTATCTCTCTTTGCCTTCCCAGACGATGTTCTTGTAACGCTCGGGATCAGTGTCGCCCTCGGTGGAGAAGAGCAGTACCTTGGAATTCTCATCCAGGCCGATATCATTTCTCAGCTCTTTGTACTCATCCATGGTCATCATGGCGGCAAGGGCGCCGAAGGGAGCGGCTCCGGACTCACCGGAGGTAACGGCAGCGTCGCCCTTGATGGGAGCGGCCAGCATGCGCATGCCCTTTGCTGCTACCCAGTCGGGAGCGGCGATGAATACTTTTACGTGGTTCTTAAGGATATCCCAGGAGATGGTGTTGGGCTCTCCGCAGGCAAGGCCGGCCATGATGGTCTGCATATCGCCGTCCACTATGCGGATCTCGCCGTCAGCGGCAGCAGCGCCCTTGTACAGGCAGGCAGCCACATCAGCTTCCACAACAACAAACACAGGAGGATTCTCAGGATACAGATTGGTGAAGTAGCCAACCACACCGCCTGCCAGGGAGCCTACGCCGGCCTGGACGAACACGTGGGTGGGGCGGTCTGCGCCGTAAGCCTTCAGCTGCTCGCCGGCTTCCATGGCCATAGTGCCGTATCCCTGCATGATCCAGGAAGGGATCTCCTCGTAGCCGTCCCAGGCTGTATCCTGGACGATTACGCCGCGCTCCGTCTCATCTGCCTCTTTGGCAGCCAGACGTACACAGTCATCGTAGTTCATCTCCTGAATATCAACGGTAGCGCCTTCCTTGGCAATGTTCTCAAGGCGGGTCTGTGTGGAACCCTTAGGCATATGTACAACCGCTTTCTGGCCCAGTCTGTTGGCAGCCCAGGCAACTCCGCGGCCATGGTTGCCGTCGGTTGCGGTGAAGAAAGTAGCTTGGCCGAATTCTTCTCTCAGCTTCTCGGAAGTGAGAACGGAGTAGGGCAGCTCGGAAACGTCTCTGCCGGTTTCTTTTGCAATGTAGCGGGCCATGGCGAAGGAACCGCCCAGTACCTTAAATGCGTTTAAACCGAAACGGTAGGACTCGTCTTTGATGTAGACTTCCTTAACTCCCAGGTAGGCGGCCATCTGGTCTAACTTAACCAGGGGAGTTGTGCTGTACTGAGGGAAGCTCTCATGGAAGGTTCTGGCTTTCTTGATCTCATCCAGACCCATGATCGGCAGGCTGCTGTCCTCAGTTTTAGGCATTTTGTTCACTGCCCATAGAATCTTCTGATCCATTGTCTTAAAATCCTCCTTGCGTTCATATACTTTTATATGGTGTATTAGGTAATTGAATCTTAATTTAAGAATCTGATTTGTGGCTGTTCACGTCGATGTAGCTGTACAAAGTGAATTTGGAGATTCCGAAGTATTTGGAGATCTTATCTCCGGACTTGGTGATTAAGAATGCGCCGGCGTCGTTTAAGAACTGGAT
>URUZ01000274.1 GCA_900551225.1 uncultured Clostridium sp. | reverse complement strand
CCCCCCCCCTATAACATGAAAATACACCCGGAGAAGGCCATACGCCTCCCCCAGGTGCACTTCATGCTTATTCTTTCACCCCATACATCCGCCGTTTTTCCTCATACATGGCCTCGTCTGCCCTGGCCAGGACTTCCCAGAAACCGTCCTCATTTCCAGGGACAAAATAAGAATATCCCACGGCGACACCGGCGCAGTAGGCAGCTTCCCGGTTGAACCGCTCCATCTCCCTGCCCAGCTTCCTGATACACCGCTCCAGACGTTCCTGGGGAACGCCCTTTAACACCACAGCGAATTCATCCCCTCCTATCCGGTACACCACCCCTTCGGGAAATGCCTTTTGTATGGCATTCGCCGCAAACTTAATATACGTATCCCCCGCCAGGTGCCCAAACTGGTCGTTGGCCTGTTTCAGGCCGTTTAAATCACACATAATCGCGCACAGCGGCGTATCCTGGGGCAGCGTCTCCAAAACATGGCCTGCCTCCCGCTCAAATGCCATCCTGTTTTTAACCCCGGTCAGTCCATCAAAATCCCGCTGGTTGGTCAGCATCTGCTTCTGCAGCACCTCATCCGTCACATCCTCCAGCACCCCCACCATGGCCCCATCCCGGACCTTATGGGTCAGACGCAGCCATGTCTCCTGGCCGCCTGCGCAGAGATGGATGATTCCATCCTCATCCACGGAATGCCTGGACAGAGAGTCCAGAAAACACTCAAATGCCTTTTTATCCTTAGTAAACCGCCTCTCCTGTTCCCGCGTCAGCTGCAGCAGGCGCGGGCACTGCATGGTCATAAACACCCGGTTGGAGTGTTCCCTCAGCTCAAAGACACCTATCGGCACCTCCGACAGTTCCATCAGCTTGGAAGATTTGGAGAACCACCGGCTGATGATCACGGAGATCACACAGCCAAGGCAGAGGGAGATGATAAATGAAACCCCCAAAATCATGCCGATCTGCCGGGTGTGCTCCAGCAGCGCCGGCTTTTCTATCAGACCGATCAGATACCAGTTTTCGTCTGCAAAGGGCGTATTATTATAGTACATCCCCATCTTCCGCACGCTGGCATAGGCGCTCTCCCTGCCGTCCGCCCCCAGGAACCGGTAAATGTAGTTCCGCTCATCCACTGGCTCCAACTCAAAATTCTGGCCTTCCTCCACCAGACGTTTCTGCCTGGCCCCGTGAACCACAGTCGCTTTCATCTGCCCGTCATCCCCAAAGTTGGTGCCGATCATATACCCCAGTGAGTCCTGGGCCTTCAGCTCTGAGGAAGGCATATATTTATAGAGATGGCTGACAGAGACTTCCACGCCGAACACGCCAATGGGGCGCCCCTTTTTGTCTGTCAGCGGCACAGAGTAGGTGATCACTTCATCCCCGCCCGGCGTCACCTTAAAAGGCCTGCTCCAGTATCCCAGCAGGCTGGTATCTTTGGTCAAATCCAGGCTTGAATACGGCTTCTCATAGAAATCCCGGTTGCTGTCATCCAGCGTCAGGCGGTACCTCCACTCCGGATCAGTCACAATGTCCATCTTTTCCGCCACACTCCACGGTCCGGCCAGCATGTACACACTGCTGTTTTTCTCATCGCTGCGGTCAGGGTTGGCATTTTTGAAGTACAGTGCCCCATGGCCTCCATTTTCCATCTCATCCAGGATCAGAAACGCCCCGGTGGTCTTGGTGTAGTACATTGCATCCAGCACCACCGGCGCCATATCTTCCAGAATCTGATCCATGCCTTTCCCCGGCAGGCCATTGCTCATCCGTTCATCTGTAAAATACTGGCGGATCGAAACCGTATAATGTTCAAAATCCGTCCAGATATTCCGCATGGCATTTTCCAGGCGGAATGACCGGGCTTCCACTTTCTCTGAAAAAATCTGGTAGGAATTGCTTTTGGACTGCTGGATCACTCCACCGGATACCAGCACCACAAGCATAACAATGCACTGTAGGGCCGCGGACACAATAAATGCCAGGCGCAGCCTGAAGGCAATGGAATCACTTTTCATAGGCATCTCCATTCATCAATACCGACATTTCATCCATCAGTGATTCATACCATATCTGGAAATTCTCCTGGCCTGCATACCAGGCGGCAGCCGTCTCCCAGGATTCCCCCTCCTGAACCAGGATGGATATCTCATCCAGATCCATGGTGATCTTATTCCACAGGGATTCGCTGAACACATCTCCGGCAGTGTAGGAGTTATCAAAAACCTTCTTTACATAGAATTCTTCCTCCCCCATAGCCTTGACCGCGGCAGTCACACTCTCTTCCACCGCCTGCTTGTTGTCCCCTTCCTGCACATTCTTAAGCAGCTCCGAGATGGAGAGAAGGGCTTCCTTCTCCACAGGGATATAACCGGTTGACACTGCAAATCCGATATTTTGCTCCGGCTGGGTAAACCATTTCATAAATTCCGCCGCCGCGTACTCGTGTACCGGGTCAGAGGCAAAGGCGCCCATATTGGCTCCACGCTGGGTCATATAACCGTCCCTCCCCTCAAAGGTAGGGTACGGAAGCACCCGGCATTCCACCGCATAGCTTCTCTTCTCATTGACAATCACTTCACTGGGGAAGTATCCCGCTCCTGCGGAAGAACCGATATAGGCAGCCAGCTTCCCGCTCTTTATGCCGTCCTGGTTAAAAGTGCTGCTCTTGTACCATCCCATAATGTGGGGCACATAACAGACCTCCCATACCTTTTTCGCTGTCTCCGGAGGATAGAAAAAGCCCATGCCTCCGCCCTGCTCCTCCTGAAATGGCTCTGTCCCCAGCTGCACCGCGGTCATCAGCGCAAAATCATTGAATCCGTTGACTCCCATAAACGGTTTGCCGCCGGACCATTCATAATAAGCCCTGCCCGCGTCCGCAAGCCCTTCCCACGTTTCAAGGGCCTTTTCCGTGATCCCGGTGTCCCGGGAAAACCGTTCAAAATCCGTCTCATTTAAAAACAGAAGCTCCGTGGATTTGGCCACGGGAAGCATTTTGGGCGAAGCCCCCTGTTCCCAGATTCCCTCTGCCAGGAATTCCGGCCGGTACAGATCCAGTTCCTGACTTGTGAAATATTTATCAAGTTCCACCAAAGGTGCTATTTTCTCCAGACGGTAGGCGCTGTCCGGGTAAGCGATAAACAGATTGGGCAGAGGCTCAGAGCCAATGAGATGGCTTGCCGAGTCGTACAGTGCCCGGTTAAGCTCATCACTGTTGCCGTATCCATATGCCTCCACGATGATGCCCTTCTCCTTGCCCACAGTATCATTAAATTCATCAATCTTCTGGTCAAATGCCGCCTTGGCAAAGGCATTGTACGCGTGCCACAGCGTGATCACTGAGGGGGCCTCAGGATTCAGGACCTGCTTCTTCCCGGCGCAGCCCGTGAGCAGGCACAACATCCCCGCCGCCAGAATTGCCCCTGCCATAACTCTGAACCTTTTCATACCCCTCCAAACTGCTGTTTTAAGGACGCTGCATACTGCCTGCCCTCTGCCAGCCGCTCTGCAAACTGCTCATAGAAATCCACCTGGGCGGTATAAGGCCTCATGAAGAACAGCTGCAGCACAAACATGCTGACCTCTCTGGCCAGCCCGTCTCTCTGATCATTTCTCAAATGCTCCTGAAGTTCCTTCAGAAAATAGTGCCAATCCGAAATAAATGTCTCATATTCCTGTGCTCTTGGCTCGTCAATCCATCTGCGCACCTTTACCTTCGTCTTGCCGTCCTTTCCACATTCATTGACCTGAAGGAAATATTGAAAGGAGCGGTTCTCATAGAGTCTTCCCAGGGGAAACATGCGGCAGAACCCCGGCCTGAACTCGTGGATGGTACAGCGCCCTTCCTTATTTAAAAAAGTGCAGCTTTCCTCCGCCTCACTCATTTTGAGATTAGGCAGAATGATTCCATCTACCACGTGCAGCTCTACCGGTCCTGCCAGAAGCATTTCAAAGCTGCTTTTTAAATTAAGCTCCAGCCGGCAGATATCAAAGGGATCTAAAACAATGGAGTTCCCCATGCCCCGGCAGCAGGCAGAGCACCCCTGGCAGTCATTGCAGCCCACCTTCACCATGTCATTTAAACCGTACCTTTTCCCATCTGATATCTGATCTATGTCAATCTGTCGTTCCATATTACGCTTTCCTCCTTTGTGAAGCTCTTACCGCTATGCACAAACCATTCTTCCATTTATTTTACCTGTACAAATACCTAAAAGTCAACAGTGGAAGTAATGTGTTTTATCACTCAAAATACAGTGAATCCGACAAATAGAAACATCATAAAATCATTTTTCCATTAATTGTCGGAATAAATTGTAAATACATGGTTTTTGTTGTATTATGGGGCTATAGATAAATATTTCCACGGGGGTATATTTCATGCTGAACACATTGAAAAAGAAGGTCGCAAAAGGTTTTGTTCTGCGGGTGGTCATTGTAATTGCCATCATAATCGGCAGTCTCACCCAGTCCGGCGAGGTTCTGCTGGCATTCATAAAGGGGCCGGTCCCCATTGAGGCGGGAATGGACTACGAAGCGGCGGAGGGCTCCTACGTAAGCTTTGATGCCAGAATTATCATTGACGAATATGTCCGCCGGACCCGGCAGAGTTCTGGTTCCAAGTCCCAGCAGCTGAAAAGCATCGGTTACTTTGTGCTCTTTGAGGATGACGGCTGTATCTTCGGCATTGAGATGCCCGCCTCCAAAGAGGAGGAGATGGACCGTTACCTGGACAGCACCTATGCCTGGCTTGCGGAGGGCGGGCAGGAGCCTTCGGAGTTGAAGCATATCCGCGGCACCTGGACCGAGCTGACCGGCAAACGCCTCCAGTATTACAAAGAGCAGATCACCGAGGATCTGGGCGCAGAATATCTGGACGCTGCCCTGCCCTATTTCATTGATACCGGTTCCATCGGCTCTCTCAAAATGTCAGGCGTGTACATGTGGTCCGCCGTTCTGGCTGCTGCCCTCCTGTACCTGATCTATATCACGGTGCGTTACCTGGCCGGAAGCTATAAAAAGCCCATTGAAGCCTATCTGGCCAGCCACCCCGACGTGTCCATGGACAGGATCGAAGCGGACTTCGGCTCTGCCGGGGTCGTGGGCAAATGCATCTGGGTGGGAAAACACTGGACCATCTACACCTCAGGGATGAACGCCAGAATCCTGGATCACAAAACCCTTGTCTGGGCCTACTATTACAGGCGCACAGGCAGGTACTCCGAGAGCAGCCTGCGGGTCTTTGACACCAATAAAACGATGCATACCATCAGCGCCACCAAGAATGAGGCCATGGAGGTCATGGATCTATACAGCAAGAACCAGGCTCACTTGGTTCTGGGCTATACAAAGGAACTGGAGGCCTTGTTCCAGAAGGATTTCCAGGGATTTTTGAACCTGCGTTTTTGCGCTGGAACAAATGAACAATAGCGATACTCCGAGCTGCCGCCGGCTGCTCCTGGATTGGAGGCCGGCGGCATTTTCCATGCATAATACAGAGAGGAGAATGAACAATGAAATGGGACGGACATACCCACACAGAATTCTGCCCCCACGGTTCAGGGGATATGGCGGAGGCCATGGTCAGACGGGCCATTGAACTTGGTTTCACCCGCTACAGCATCACAGAGCACGCACCGCTGCCAGGACAGCTGTCCTGCCTGCTCCCAAAGGGGCAGAAGGATGTGATGCAGACCTCCAATATATTGGAGAAGGATGTGGACGCATATATAAAGGAAGTGCTGCGCCTGAAAGAGGCATATAAAGATCAGATCCAGATTTTTGCAGGGTTTGAGGTAGATTACATAGAAGGGACGGAAGCCTGGTACAGGGAGTTTTTCAAAGAATACGGGCCCTGGCTGGATGATGGGGTACTGTCCGTCCACTACATAAAAAAGGATGGATTTCTCCATCCCCTGGACAGCGACCGCGATTATGTGGTACAGCAGCTGATCCCATCTGCCGGAGGCTTCGGTCCCTACTGCCAGGCATACTATCAGACCGTTCTGGACTCCATCCATGCCGACCTGGGTCCTTACGGCCCCAGGCGCATCGGTCATATGTCGCTGTGCCGGAAGTACCGGCTGGCAGAGGAGCTGGCCCCCATGGAACCGGTGCCTGCAGCTGCCGATACAGACGCTTCTGCCCTCGGCTTTGACGTTATATGCCTGGAAGCCATCCATACCCGCGGCTATGCCCTGGACTTCAACACTGCTGGCCTTTCCAAGCCCCTGTGCCGGCAATTTTATCCAGGAGAAGCCCTGGTCCGCCGGGCTCTTCAGATGCACATTCCGCTGGTATACGGCTCCGACTCCCACGGAGTGGAGGATGTGGGAAGAAACTACCAGGTGTTTGAAAGCGCCAGGGATATGGAGGATGAAACCCATGAAAAAAACTAATTCACAGCGATTAAACAATTTCGAGCGCATAGCAGAATTGCGCAAGGACAAAAAACTACGGCAGGTCGACATGGCGGTTATCTTAGGGATGAGCCAGCGCAATTACAGCCATATTGAGTCCGGGGAATATGACTTTACCAGCCGCCAGCTGATCCGGCTGTCCAGCTTGTTCGACGTCTCAATTGACTATCTGGTTGGATTGACCGACGAGATGTCTCCTCACGCCAAGAGCCAGGGGTTCCGGCTGGAAATAGACAGGCAGACGCTTAACCGGCCCTAATTATTTACTCCACCAGCGACCGGCTGATCCAGCCTGTATTGTTGAGTGTTTCATCCAGATAAACTTCCGCCCAGCCATTCTCTTCGTTGCCGGTCAGATCCAGCACCGCACCGTTAGCGGCAGATGTAATAACCTGATGTTCTTTTCCCGGGCCGCTTCTGATATTAGCAGAACTGGCACTGACCGTAACCTGGGCCAGTTCGCCGCCGGAGGCTGCCCCTGAATCAGGAGCAGCTGTCTCTGTTCCTATAGCCGGAAGTAAAAAACTGTATTCATGGCCTTCCACAGAATAGCTCAGGCGATAGCTGACAGATGGGTCTGCAACCTGTATACCGATATATCCATCCAGCACCCCAAAGCTTCCGCTGCCCGCATCCAGGAACTTAGATACTTTATGGGAGCCCTCTATTGCATTCTTACCAGCCTCCGGGCCATCCGCTATCTCTAAATTCAGTTGGAGGGACGGCTCATTGGTTTCCTTTATCCCACCTGCCTTGCTCTGATTGTTGGCTATGTCCGGCTGAACCATGACCTGTAGATAATAGTAGCCTCCGCCGTCTGCCTGTTCCGGCCCATCCTCAAATAACCGGATTTCACCTATGTAACTCAGCATTTCTTTGGCAGCCTCGCCCTGCTTCATCTCCATGATCCGAAGCATGCCATCCATATCCTCTGTGCTGCCATTGGCGAGTCTGACTGTAATCGGTATTCCGGCATAGTCCTCCATGGAAACTTCGCTTCCCTGCCCCACAGTCACCTGAGCATGGATCATATCCTTTGCAGAATAGTCCAGACGGTGATCCTGATCTGCCAGATACTCCTTTCTGCTGTATTCATGAAGCTCCTTATTTACATTTGTCTCCAAAGACACAACCTTTTTCTGTGCCATCGACCGGTCAGCTCCGAACATTACTACCATAGCAATTGATAAACAGGTTGCAGCAATCACAATCCTCCTTCCCCATATGATAATCGTGGGCGGTGGATTGTTCTTTTTATACTCTTTCCAAAGCGCTTTATGGAGACTGTTAAATGTCTCTTCCGCCTCCGGCGTCATGGCTTCCTTCACACTGGAAACCCCATATTCTGTATAATGCTGCAGCCACCACTGTGCCCTGATAACTTTTTTTGACCTTCTCCGGTCAAACCCTGACTTGATAAGATAAAGCACCCATAAAACAGGAAGCATTGCTATGAAAAACACTGCAGCCATTGCAATTACACTCAATATTGCGAACGCGACCGCCATATGGGCTGTCCGCGCGCCTTCATCCATTGAATCATAATCGTATTCATAATCGTAATTAAACCAATCCATACTTATTCCTCCGCTTTTGTTTTATATGTAACGCTTATACTTATAAGACGCTTAAGGTATCTTATAGGTTTAATATTTTTTGAAAAATTTGTAAATTCTCCCCTATTATACTTGGGCTTTAAGACTTAATCAATCTGTTTTTCTGTTCTTCCCGTTGTGTGTATGGGCATTTTGTCTGATATTGGTTATCTAATCAC
>URUZ01000273.1 GCA_900551225.1 uncultured Clostridium sp. | reverse complement strand
ACTCTAACTGGTATACTAGAATACCTTTTATTTTGCACGCACTTTGTTAAAAAATAAACGATTGGAGATGCACAAGATCATGTATACCCTGGGAATTGACATTGGATCAACCACATCGAAATGTGTAATCTTGAAAGACGGAACAGACATCACGGCCGCCTCCATTGTGGCTGCGGGGACTGGTACCAAGGGGCCGGAGGAGGCTCTGAAGGAGGTGTTTGAGAGAGCTGGTATCGGGCAGGATCAGATACAGTACACTGTGGCAACCGGGTACGGCAGGAAGCTGTTCACCGGGGCGGACAGCGAGGTCAGCGAACTGAGCTGCCATGCAAGGGGCGTGCACCACATATTCCCGGATGTGCGGACCATTATTGACATCGGGGGGCAGGACGCCAAGGTGCTGGCCCTGAACGATCAGGGCCGTATGACCAATTTCCTGATGAATGACAAGTGCGCGGCCGGAACCGGCCGGTTCCTGGATGTGATGGCCGGGATTCTCCAGCTGGAGATCGGCGACCTGGAGACCCTGGCCGCCCAGGCGCAGGAGACGGTGAAGATATCCAGCACCTGCACTGTGTTTGCGGAATCAGAGGTGATCTCCCAGCTGGCCTGCGGCGTCAAGACGCCGGACCTGGTGGCCGGGATCTGCCAGTCGGTGGCGGCCAGAGTCGCTTCCCTGGCCAAGCGCATCGGAGTCCGGGAAATGGTAGCAATGAGCGGAGGCGTTGCCAGGAACGGAGGCGTAAGGGCCGCCATGGAGAAGGAGCTGGGCGTCCAGATCCGGTATTCGCCCATGGCTCAGCTCATGGGCGCCCTGGGGGCAGCGCTCTGCGCATGGGAGAAAGAACAGAAGTAAAGAGCTGTAGTAACTGTGAGTATACTAAACAGTTACAAGCTGTAAATATAAGGAGGTCCTAATATGGGAGAAGAAACAACGAAACCAAAACGCGTGGTTGACCCCAACTCAGCAAAATTCAAGCTGGGACAGATCGCGGCCAAGGCCTACTCGGACGCCATGGAGGCCAAGGAGCGGGGCGAACTGGTGGGCTGGTGCTCCAGCAACTTCCCGGTGGAGATTCCGGAGACACTGGGACTGTACGTGGTGTACCCCGAGAACCAGGCGGCCGGAATCGCAGCTAGGGGCGGCGGAGAGCGGATGTGCAGTGAGGCGGAGAGCGAGGGGTATTCCAATGATATCTGTGCATACGCGCGGATCAGCCTTGCCTATGCCAAGTTAAAGGATGCGCCTGAGCAGAATATGCCGCTGCCGGACTTCATGCTCTGCTGCAACAACATCTGCAACTGCATGATCAAATGGTATGAGAATGTGGCCAAGGAGCTGGACATTCCCATGATCATGATCGACATTCCCTTTAACCCGGATTACGAGGTGCCGGACGCTGAGGTGGAGTACATAAAAGCCCAGTTCTGGGCAGCCATCCACCAGCTGGAGGATATCACCGGCAAGAAGTGGAGCGAGGAGCGTTTTAAGGAAGTCATGGAGTCCTCCGGCCGGTCCAGCCGGGCGTGGATCGAGGCTACCTCACAGGCGAAACACGTGCCGTCGCCCTTCAATGGTTTTGACCTGTTAAACCACATGGCTGTGATGGTTACGGCCCGCGGCAAGGAAGCGGCGGGAGAGGCCATGGAAACTCTGCTTAAGGAGTACAAAGAGAATCATGAGAACGGTACCTCCACCTTCCGCGCGGAGGAGAAATACCGCATTATGTTCGAGGGAATTGCCTGCTGGCCATGGCTGCGGGTCACCTCCAATGGAATGAAGGGCAGGGGCATTAACATGGTGACCACCATCTATGCCGATGCCTTTGGATTTATCTACGATGATTTTGACGGAATGTGCCGCGCTTACGCCAATGTGCCAAACGCCATGAACCTGGAACATTCCAGAGATAAGCGGATCAAGCTCTGCAGGGAAAATCACGTGGAGGGACTTCTGGTCCACACCAACCGCTCCTGCAAGCTGTGGTCAGGCTTTATGCCTGAGATGAGCCGGCAGATCGGCGAGGCCTGCAATATCCCGGTGGCCTCCTTTGACGGCGACCAGGCAGACCCGAGAAACTTCTCAGAAGCCCAGTACGATACCCGGGTGCAGGGACTGATGGAAATCATGGAAGCAAATAAGGGGGGTATTTAATATGGCATTACAGGAATTACTTGCACAGCTTCACGAGGTTGCCGGATGTCCCCGGAAGCAGATGGAGAAATATCTGGCCCAGGGCAAAAAGGTGGTTGCCGTGGCTCCGGTCTACACACCCCAGGAGATCATCCATTCCATGGGACTGGTACCCATGGGCGTATGGGGCGCTGACATAGAGATCAATGAGGCGAAAAAATACTACCCGGCCTTTATCTGCTCTGTCATGCAGACCATTCTGGAGCTTGGGATCAAGGGCGAGTATGACGGCGTTTCGGCAATCGTGATCCCGTCCCTCTGCGACTCCTTAAAAACCCTGGGACAGAACTGGAAATACGCGGTGAAAAACATTCCGTTTATTCCCATGACCTACCCCCAGAACCGCAGCCAGGACTTTGGAATCAAGTTTACCAGAGCCGGATACATGAGAGTGATCAGCGACCTGGAGATTGCCACAGGCGCCAGATTCTCAGAGTTCGCCCTGGCTGACTCCAACAAGATCTACAATGAGCACAATGCGGTTATGAGAGAGTTCGCCGAGGCCGCCGCAGATGGAACAATCACAGCGTCCCAGAGAAGCGATGTGTTCAAGAGCGCATGGTTTATGCTGCCGGAGGAGCACACAGAGATTGTCAGGGCAATCAACCAGGAACTGAAAGATGGACCAAAGGATGAGGGCCGGCTACGGGTTCTGGTCAGCGGAATCCTGGCAGACTCTGAGAGCCTGTTGAAGATCTTTGACGACAACGGCGTCAAGGTGGTATTCGACGATGTGGCCAATGAGTCCAGACAGTACCGCACCGATGTGCCCGACATGGCTAATCCTGTGGATGCCCTGGCCCGCAAGTTCGCGGCAATGGACAACTGCACACTGCTGTACGACAGGGATAAGAAGCGGGTGGACTACATCATCCGGCAGGCCAAACAGCACAATGCCAAGGGGATTATCGTTCTGATGACCAAGTTCTGTGATCCTGAGGAATTTGACTATGTGTTGATTAAAAAGGCCTGTGAGAAGGCGGGGCTGCTGAACTTAAACATCGAGGTGGACCGCCAGATGGTGAACTATGAGCAGGCAGGAACAATGATCCAGGCGTTTAAGGAAATGTTTTAACTACAAATGATGACAGGAGGTAAAGGATGCAGGTTTTTCTGGTGATTTTGAGTCTTGCACTTTTAATGCTGCTCTGTTTTAAGGGGGTGCCCATTTTTTTCTCGGCATTGATATCAGGGATATTCCTGATGATTACAGCAGGAATGAATCCGGTGGAACAGATTACAACAACTTATGTGAACGGGTTGTCAGGTTATTTCGGTAAGTTCTTCTTTATCTTTGTATTAGGCTCTCTGTTTGGAAAGCTGACAGATATATCGGGGGCTTCAGATGCGGTAGCAAAGGCTATTATTGATAAGTTAGGGGAAAAAGCAATTATACCATCCATCATAATAGCCGGAGCAGTGCTGACCTATGGCGGCGTATCCGTTTTCGTATGTATGTTTACCTTATATCCACTGATGGTATCCCTGTTTAAAAAAGGAGATATATCAAGAACTCTGATCCCCGCCACCTATTTTGCGGGGGCAGGAACCTTCACAGGCATGATGCCCGGTTCTCCCCAGATACAGAATCTCATGCCGGGGCAGATTCTTGGGACCCCTGCCACCTCTGCATTTGCGCCGGGTATGATTACAGCTGTGTTTGAGGCAGCGCTTGTCTTTGGATTTATGATCTGGTATGTGGACAGAAGCAAGAAAAAAGGCCAGCATTTTGTAATGACTGCCAAGGACGAAAAGATGATTAAGCTGAAGGAAGGGAAAAAGCTTCCCAAGGTCATAGTTGCCCTGGCGCCAATGATTATCCTTCTGGTGGTGCTGAACATTTTCAAATGGACCGCAGAGCTGTCCCTCTTTACCGGTTGTATTGCAGCCCTTGTTATTTATTCCGGGCAGATACCATGGAAAGATATCTGGAAACATCTGGGAGATGGCACGAAGGATGGAACCGGTTCGCTCTTTAACACCTCGGCAGTGGTAGGTTTTGGTTCCCTTGTCCAGGTAACGCCTGCTTTTACGTCGATTATTGCCGCGATTACAGGTATCGGCGGAAGTCCTCTGATTGCCTCTGCCATTGCAGTGACCTCCCTTGCGGGTGTATGCGGCTCCGGTTCAGGAGGGCTTGGGATCGTGCTTCCTATTATCAAGGATACATTTGGAACCGTGGTAAATCTGGAGGCCCTGCACCGTGTGTCGGCCCTTGCCTGCCTTGGTCTGGATTCTCTGCCTCATAACGGCCTGGTAGTGTCTGTGCTGGATGTGACAGAGAACAATCACCGAAGCTCCTATTTCCCGGTGTTCATAACCACCTGCGTCATACCCCTTCTGTCATTGGTGTTCCTGATTATTTTGTTATATATGTTTGGTATGGCTTAAACAACGAGGAGGAAGAAGATGAGAATTAATTTTCCGGAAATACATACTCCTGTGCAGGGATTGGACGAAATAACGATTCCCTCTATGGTCACGGTCCATCAGGCATATGATTCACAGAAGATTGACAATGCAGCAGAATGGTTAGAAAAGGAAATGGAATCCAAGGTTGAGGATAAGGGCAGCTTTAAAGACAAGCGGATCTGTATTACAGCGGGAAGCCGCGGGATTCCGGACTTGGATAAGATGCTCCGGGGGATGTGCGATACTCTGAAGGAGTGGGGAGCAAAGCCCTTTATCATCCCGTCCATGGGAAGCCACGGAGGCGCCACGGCTGAGGGCCAGCTGGAGATGCTTCAGGGATATAACATAACGGAGGAGTCCATGGGTGTTCCTGTCTGTTCATCCATGGAGGTTGTACAGTATGATGAGCTGAACGGAATTCCGCTGTATTGCGATAAGTACGCATATGAGTCGGATGGGATTGTCATATTTAACAAAGTAAAGCCCCATACGGATTTCCGGGCAGACCATGAAAGCGGTCTGGCCAAAATGATAGCGATCGGTATCGCAAAGCATAAAGGGGCGGCCATGTTTCATTCCTTTGGCTTCCACCGCTTCGGCGAGCTGATACCTCCGGTCGCTGAAAAGTTCCTGGAGAAATGCCCCTTTGCCTTTGGGGTGGGTGTGGTACAGAATGCTTATGATGATATCTGCGCCATAGAAGTCTGCAATAGGGATAATCTAATGGAGACTGATGCCAGGCTTCTGGAGACAGCCAAGGGGAAGATTGCCAAATTCCTTTTTGATGATATCGATGTTCTGATTATTGATGAAATCGGCAAAAACATCAGCGGAAACGGGCATGACCCCAATGTAACGGGCAGGAATATCACCCATACCTTCGGATCGTCTACCCTGAACTTGAAAAAATTGTTTGTCAGGGGGATTACCCCGGAAGCCCATCATAACGGCTGCGGACTGGGTTCCTGTGATGTTACCACCCGCAGATGCCTCAATGATATCGACTGGGAGATCACATGGGCCAATGTTTTGACTACAGGAATTATGGATGCCTGCATGATCCCTCTGTATGTGAATACGGATGAGGAAGCAGTCAAGATGTGTATCCACACCCTGTATAACACTGATCCTGACAAGGCCAGGATTGTTCATATTAAGAACACACTTTGCCTGGAGACAATTCAGGTATCTAAGCCATTGTATGAAAGTATAAAGGATACTCCGGGAATATCCTATGTAAGCGGTCCTGTTCCAATGCATTTTGAGGAAAACGGGATGATGGATTAACACTTCGGAGAAAGTCAATAAGATTAAGTCAGGGGGATTTAAGATGATCAATAAAGACAAAATGCCGGTAGTAATGGGTGTTGCATTTGTATGGTTTACAACACAGTTCGGCGGCGGCTTTGCATCAGGCAACCAGCTGAGGCAGTATTTCGTACAGTTCGGCATCTGGGCATTTATTACCTGCGTCATGGCACAGGGAATCGGCGCGTTCTATCAGTGGTACGCATTAAAATATGCCAAGAAACATGAGGTGTATGACTACAAGAGCTTTAACGACAGCTTCTACGGCAAATACTCCTTTATCTTTTCAAACCTGTATGAGCTGGTATATATCGTCACCATCTGCGTGGCTCCCGCGGCTGCATTTGCAACAGGCGTCAGCACCATGGAGTCGGCATTCGGAATCAACCACTGGGTTGGAACCATTTTTGTAGGTATTTTCATTTTTATCGTTGCTGTATACGGCACCAACATGGTGCGTAAAGTGGCCGCAACCCTCTCCATACTGATTGTGGCAGGACTGTTTATTGTATACATCCCCAATATTATTGCACAGTGGGGAGACATCAGCGCAAACATCGCCGCCAGCGCTGCAGCTCCGGCGCCTATTGGAAAGGCGATATGGACCGGCATTGTGTACGCTGCATTCCAGCTGGCTTCCCTGGGACTCTTGGTCCAGCATGCCAAGCCTTTCAGCAGCCCGGACGATGCCAAGACATCCATGATATACGGTTTCTTCGTTAACACAGTGATCTGTCTGATGGCAGTGCTGGGCCTGATGGCTATCACCAATGATGAGAACTTTGCAACAGAGAGTATTCCGCTGCTGATCCTGGTGAACAAGGGCGTTTCACCTTCCCTGCTGAGACCCATCATTTCCATCCTGATCGTGCTTGGCTCTGTATCCACAGCCGTCAATATGATCGCAGGCATGTCCAACCGCGTCTGCGCAGCCATGGATAAGAGCTTTGACCCCACAGCCAAGCCAGGCAGGAACGTGGTTATCGTGACTCTGGTATGTACCGTTGTGGCGTTTTTGATCGCTCAGCTGGGACTGAACCAGATCGTTTCCATCGGATACAAGTATCTGGGATACCTGACCATTCCGGTTATCATGATCCCATATGTAGTACATATGGTTGCAACTAAATTTGATACAAAAGACGCAAAATAGAGTAAAGAAAGAGGAGACTACTAATATGAGCAAACCACTTGAAGGCATCCGGGTTGTAGAGCTGGCCACATTTATCGCAGCAGCTTCAGCAGGCAGATTCCTGGCCGACCTGGGCGCAGATGTGATCAAAATTGAGTCCGCAAAGGGGGACCCGCTGAGACACACAGCACCCTCTGAGGGCAGGCCCCTGGACATGTATGAGAACACCACCTGGGACCTGGAGAACGGCAATAAGCGCTGCATCTCTTTAAATATGAAGGACCCGGCAGGCAAGGAAGCATTTTTCAAGCTCCTAGACACAGCAGATGTGCTGATCACAAACTGGCGGGTGCAGGCTCTTCAGAGAGCCGGACTGGACTATGAGACACTGAAAGGCCGCTATCCGAAGCTGGTCTACGCCATCTGCACAGGCTATGGGGAGTTTGGTCCGGATAAGGATCTGCCGGGCTTCGACTTTACCGCATTCTTTGCCAGGGGCGGTTACCTGGATTCCTTAAGACAGAGGGGAACAGTCCCCATGAACGTGGTTCCCGGACTGGGCGACCACAATGTGGGCATGAACCTGGCCGCCGGTATCTGCGCGGCCCTGATCCAGGCTAAGCTAAAAGGCGTGGGCGAGAAGGTGGAGACATCCCTGTTTGAGAGCGCTATGTTCAACATGGGCATGATGATCCAGGCATCCAACTACGAGGGCATTGCACAGAGCTATCCCATTGACGTGAGAAAGGCTGCCAATCCCTTTAACGCCGCCTGGAGAACCAGGGACGACCGCTTTATCCAGACCTGCATGCCAGATTACAATACATACTACAAGGCATTTATGACGGCCATCGGGCGGGAAGATCTGGCAGCCAGCACGGAATATTTCCCGATTCTGACCTGCCAGGAAAATGGGCTTACCTCCCAGGTTTACGACATTGTTATGGAGGAGTTCGGCAAAAAGACTGTGGAGGAGTGGAGCGCCATTCTTCAGGCAGCGGACATTCCCTTCGCCCTGGCCCAGAACTGGATTGAGATCAGGAACGACAAGCAGGCTGAGGCCAACAGCTGTTTCTACGATATGACCTACTCCAACGGTAATACCAGAAGGCTGGTGAGACTTCCCGTTAAGTTCCAGGAGATGGGAACTCCGGAGTATAAGGC